>CAZJOB010000448.1:0-3301 GCA_964547435.1 uncultured Desulfatiglans sp.
CTGTTCCATTATTTCATGGGCACTGTATTGCTTCATGCTTTTCTCTCCGAAAAAAATCAGAATGGCCCGGCTTCCTTAAGGCCCCTTGCAACTTCAAGATAATGGGCTTCATTCCGAAGAACCTTTTCATTCAAGGGATCACTGCGGCGTCCTCTGGGAAATTTGACTACCCAGAACTTTGCACACAGTTTATCCGGTAGCGAGCCTTCGGCATGAAACATCCCGTTGTGATCCTGCACCAGAAGATATTTGGGCGCTTCACCCTGTACGCTTGTTGCGCCTGCGACATGGGCGCCCCGTTCCTCGGCGTAATCAAGAAAATTTTCCCGCTGTTCGATAATATCCCGGCGTGGAAATCCGATTTTAAAATGATCCGGCGGAGGTGGAAGAACCGCCTCTGCAATTCGAAGATTCCCGGGTGGAGCCCCCGCACCATGCAGCAGCAGATGCCAGTCAAATTGAGAACTGTCTCTTTCAACCTGCAACCGTTTGATCCATGCACATGCACGCCTGCCAGCGCCGCCCGGCAGAAGGTCAAGCAAAAACGACGGCCATTTTTGAAATCGGAACACCTCAAAACCTGGAGGGAGTCCGGGAGCGAGTTCAGCATTCCGGTTGTCAAGGTTGGCCAGCGCATATTCAAGGTCATAATCAATCCTGCAGGCCCCTTCGATACCAAGATCGAGTGTTTTTGCGTCAGGTTCAAAAACTGTGGCTGTTTGCCAGCGATCATTCAAAAATATTTGAATATGACAATTCATGTATCACTTTAGTGGTTAATTATTCGCTATATTTAATAATAATATTTACTATAATGGTTTTAATATAGATTTAAATCCAATAGGCAAATATCAGATAACCACTATAATGAATTATTTATTTTGAAATTGCAAGGTTTAAATCACTTTAGTGATTGGTTGGGTTTAAGCATTAAAAGTTTAGATTACGAATACAAATAAAATTCAATACTGTTTTTGGGTTTGTTTTTACGAGGCCATCTTTATTTACGTTCTTGTTTTTATATGTTTTTTATTGTAATTACTTCTCAAAACTCCTGATATTGCTTCTATTTAGGAGTTATTTGATTAATTAAGGACGTCCCACTTTATAAATTATTAACGAGCGTCCCAGTTTACGGTTTATGATTCTATGAGGTTAACAACTAAATTAATAAAGAGCGTACCGGTTTATTACAACTTTATTCCTTTTGAACGAGTTCTGCTATGAATCTGGAAAACGGTTTTATATCCCGTCTTACACTCGCTTCTTCCAGTGTACTCATGTATTTATTGCGTGTTTCAACCGGAACAACTATCCAGGGATAACCGCCGCTGGCCAGCATTACATTCATCAGGAATCTTCCCATGCGTCCATTCCCGTCACTATAGGGGTGGATATATACAAAGAAAAAATGACCTAATACCGCCCTTACAGCAGACTCTTCTTCATCTTTTAGAAGAGTGAAAAATGCAGGCATAAGATCGCCCATGGCTTCATAGCGGGGCGGCACATGCATTGATTGTCGGATATAGACAGGCTGCCTGCGGTAACCCGCAAGGTCAGATGCGTCTCTAAGACCGGCGCTTACACCCGGGGCAAATAATTCTCTGTACCATATTGCATGGTCATTTTCTGCCACCGTGCCCGGATCGTTTTTGTTTATAATTTTTACAAGACTTTTCTTTACTGCCTGAAAAGCCTGCCAGTAACCGCGAGCTGCCAGAGCATCTGCGTATTCTTTATCTTTGCGGTTTGTTTCCGGGTCCCAACTCCCTGAACGTACACGATCAATAAGCTCTTCGGTAACGTGATAACCTTCTATGGAAAGTGAATGATAGGCATCGGTCAGATATATATCATCGACAGATTTAAGATATTCATCAGTATTTTTGCGCAATGCAGGCGCCTTGGGAAAATTTTCAAGGACAACTCCGCGCATATCTTCCCAGCCCATTCGTATTCGATTGACATATGGGGAGAGTTCCCGGCCATTAAAAATAATGGCAGATTTTTCCTCAAAAGGGTCATTTTCTGTAATGCTGTATCCTGCGGCTCTCATTGCCTCAATTATGTTTTCAGCTATAAGATTTTTGCCAATATTACTTAATGCGCCTGCAAGTCTTCCGGCTACTGTGCTGTGTCCGCCTTCGAGAAGTTTGTGTAAAATTTCAGATGCGTCAGAAATCATGGACAGCGCAGCCCTGGCTTCTACAGGATTATTGGAATACCAGGCGGGAGCACATGAAATGAGCGCAGCCGGAAGGGTCATAATCTTCAGGTTTTCTTTTGTCTGAATATCATTCCTGTCCGGCAATTTCAGTCGAACGTCCATTATGGATATTTTATGAAGAAGATAAAGAGGCTTATTCCCCCCTTTTGGGGTACGAATCTGCAATTGTCCGGGAACATTCCAGTTACCGCTGTGTATGCTTAAAGATTGTTCAGGGGATAGGCACCACTGGTCACCAAATCTTGAGTTAAGATAATCAGCACAAAACCCCCAGAACGAGGAATACCAGGCCGTACTTTCCCCTGCTGGTTCGTCAGGCCGGGTTTGAATATACCATCCTTTCATCACTTCTTTTATAAAGCCGTTCTTAAGAAGGCGCTCCCGGTGGGTGCGAGACATATTTTTTGTATGGATCGCGATAATTCTTTTATCTTGAAGTTTTTTTAAAGCAGCGAGAGATTCCGCAAGCTTATCTTGTGGCGTTGGCATTTTCCTTACCTGTTGGATGTATGTTTTTCACTTTTAGGTTATTAAGTATACTGATATTTAGGTTATCGTGTCAAACTATATTTAGGTTATTATGCTTTGCTATTTTTAGGTTTTAACATTGAGGCTCATAAACAGTAATGAGAAAAGCAGGCTGAAGTTTTTTAGACTGTAGGCTGTTAGGGAAAGCGAAAAAACAAAACCGGAGATCAGATATCGGAAGCCGGAAAAGAGGAATCAGAAAATAGAAACTCGCCATTCCCATGATGCCCTTTCCGAATCAACATATTCTTGAGCGTCAATATTATTCCACATTTCTTTTCCAACACCTTTCAGATCATAAATATTTAGGTTTTGCTTCTCAGTGTCATGAATTGAAATTTCTGTGATGAGCTTTGTCAATAAGACCTTTTTATCACTATTTTTAAGTTTTGAAATATGCAGGTAAATTGTTTCAACAGCTAATTCACTTTGGAAACAGGATTTCAGATTGAGGCCAAAAACAGGGATTAAAATAATGCCGCTTCATACAAATGACAAACCTTTCCCTTTGGCATATGACATAAAGAAACATAACCTTGTAGT
>CAZJOB010000449.1:0-3295 GCA_964547435.1 uncultured Desulfatiglans sp.
GGACACCATAAATATACCCGTTATACAATATGGGTGTCTGCTGATCAGATCCGAACACCTTTGGACCAAGCCTGAACAGCGATTCAGGGACATATGCATCCCCCGCCTTTTTTACAGCGAGCATCATGGCGCCCGTATTGTAACCACCGCTCAGGAAGATGCGTTCTTTATCAATAATGACCGGAGTGGGCACATTTGCGATTTTGATTCGCCATTCCGAATACTGCCACAATAGTCTCCCGTCTGTTGCAGAAACACCGACCACCCCTCCGTCTGCACAGTAGACATATGACCTTTCATTGCCCAGATCCATTGGAACAATGGAAGAATGTGTCATTTTCCATCCCTTGGGATTGGGTGTTTTCCATAGTATCTCGCCTGTCCTGTAATCAAGGGACATGACAAGCGCATCTTTACCTCCAACACCCAGGATCAGTTTATCACCATCCACAACAGGACACTGTCCTGCATACCATGCAGGCACCTCTGCGCCGTCCTCCTTTACCAGGTCCCTTTTCCATCGCAACTCTCCTGTGACTGCATCAAGACACACGACATGACACTTGGGACCGAAAGTTATGACTGAGTCTCCCACAATTACCGGAACAGTGCGGCTCATCCCATGGTTTCGTTTTATCTTTACCCTGTAAAAATAGCGCCAGATCTCTTTACCGTCATCAAGGGAAAGGCACCGGATGGCATCGCCTTCCTTTTCCTGATCATAATCCAGCACATAAACACGGCCGTTTGCTACTGCTGCCCCGGCATAACCTTCACCCATCTCAACCTCCCACAAAACCTTTGGCTTACTGGTGCTCCATTGAAGATTAAAGGGCTTTGAAACATCCACATTTACGATTGCATCAAGGTTTTCGCCCCTGAAACCCGGCCAGAAACCGGGTAATTGGGAAGGAACTCCATCGGATGTGATCAATTCTCCCACAAAGGGGACCGCATCCCTTGATGAATCTGCCCTGTTTTCCGCTATGGGGATACGAAGATCAATATTCGCACCGCGCCCCTGTAATAAGAGTAATGACAGGAGTGAAAGAGCACCGGCTATAACTAGTAGCGCCGGTAAAAGATTTATGAGTTTGCTGGTCTTCATCATGATCCTTAAAATATTCTATTCATTCCTCAACGGCGTTAAAATATCACCCCGTAAAACAATCTTTGTTGAAACTACTACCCATATAACACCGCTCACGGCTGTCAATGCTGTCATTACTGCAATCAGCCCAAGGGGAAGCTGTTCTGCCGCACTCTGTATCGAGGGCATAACCGACACAACGGCACATACAAGCCCGGTAATTATTCCTGCCAAAAGAAGGTATATATGTTCATAACACACCATCTTTAATATTGCCCCCTTGCTGAACCCGACAGCCCGGAGCATTGCAAGTTCTCCCTGGCGTTCAAGAAGGTTCCGTGCAACTATCAGCCCGAGGCCGATGCAGCCAAGTATCAGACCGAGTCCGCCAAGTATAAGAAATATGGACAGGTAAGTCTCTTCCATACGGGCGAAAAGTTCAAGTCTTTCTACCGTGGTTTCCACTGAAATTCCCGCATTGGACATTCTTTGTGTAATATGCTCCGATATTTCCCTTTTACTGTTTTCCTGTGTATCCATAAGCCAGGCGCCGTACCCTTCTACCTCAGGAAAATACCTTGCCATGTTTTCATCGGATATTATAAGGCTTCCCTGTAAAACCGAACTTCTTATCATACCGGCAATCCTGAGCTTTATCTCTTCACCATTCCTGTTCTGATAGGGAAAAATATCACCTGTATTTTTACCAAGGCCCCAGTAAACAGTGGGATAATCACCCACAGCAGGAATAATATTATCACTGCTGTCCATATTTAAAACATTCCAGGGATTTTTTTCATATTTTTTATTCTCAATATCCTGAAATGAAAATGATCCCCGTTTTGCCAGATCACTCACAGAAACTCCCAGAACTCGTGGTTTCTGAGTCCGGTTCAGGTTAAGGCAGCTTGCATCATCACCCTTTAGCACCCTTAAACCGACGAAGTCTGTTTCCTTAAGAATTTCCGAATCCAGGCCCCATGTGTCTCTGCCTGACCGTGAATTCATATCCTGCATAACCGGCACGGAAGATTCCGCATAAAGAGCAAATCCTCCGGTTCCGGATGAAGGTTTTTCTGCGCCAGCTCCCGGATCTTTTCGGTTTGCGCTGACAGCAGCAACCATAAAAACTCCGCAGGCAAGCATTGCAATAACTGCCATGCTCCTTCCCGGTCTCCTGGCGCTGTTTTGCAATGCAAGTGAATTCAGGGATGTTAACGGGCCTGGTGAACCTGAACCTGTTTTTATGAGAATCATCCTTACAAGGATCATCATTGAAATTAAAAGCAGCGTGCCCGCCCCGAAAAACGCGCCTGCCATGGAGCTGCTTCCAAGTGATTTACTGCTGATTATCAGGATTACAGCGCTGCAAAAACAGATTATGGAAAGAAGCCACCCAGGCCATGTTCGTTTATTTTTGGTAACCTTTTTATCAGCCGATGAAGCACTGCCGCTCAACAAGCTGTGAGCGCTTGACTTCATTTGTTTGCGCAGCGTCCGGATCATTGCAATAAGAGCTATCAGGAAACCTGAGACAAACCCGATACACATGGACTGAAAAGATGCGGCATAACGAACGTTCATACCTGCAACTGCACCCTGCCAGGCATTTGAAAGCCCCCATACAATTACCTTTGTATAGATTATGGCCAAAAGGGTTCCGGCAATTGCACCGAGGAAAGCAATGACCAAACCTTCATACAGATAAAGCTGTCTGATTCGCCTAACGGGAAATCCTATGGCAAGCAGCATACCGGTCTGATTCTTTCTGCCTTCAATACTGAACACAAAAAGAAGCCAGGTAAGGAGAATTGCGGAAAATATAAGAAACATACTCAAACCTAAAAAGAGCTGGCCGAAATCCGTTCCGCCTTTACTTGCCTTTGCGCCCATCTCTCTTACGGGGATCACAGATAATCCGACAGAGGCAGGATCAACATTCATGCGTATTTTTTCTGCTAAGGCATGCTCGTCACTTTGATCTGAATTAAAACGTACTGCAGTTAAATCGCCGTATGTATTGCTCCACATCTTCTGACCAGCAGAAAGTGTAATAAATGCTTTGGGTGTACCTCTATAATTATCCCAGTAGGCTTCATCCTTATCCCTTATAAGATCAAGATCAATGGGAAGTGACGGGTCCCAGTCACTGCAGTTTTCCGAGTCTGACAATCCCGGCAGATCCGGCATAAGAGTTTTGTCGGC
>CAZJOB010000450.1:0-3283 GCA_964547435.1 uncultured Desulfatiglans sp.
TCTCATTTTAATAGAACTGAAAGATGGCATGTTATTGAGTTCAAAATCACAAACAGTCTGGAATGTTATATCTTTCAGTTGAATTCCTTTACCTGTAAAGAAGATATCCAGTTTACTGTTGCCCCGAACAGAAATGCCATTGGCAAGATATTTGATTGCCAGCCCGCCTTTACTGATGTCAATTATCTGACCGATAGTGGATTTCGGATGATTTTTTATTACAGCAAAGGCGCCATCCCTGACCCTGTATCTCTTGTAGGTTCGTTGTTCAGTAAATCTTTGGTCAGTCATCTCAATAACCTCCAAATTGATAACATCGAAAATTTCAGAACTATATTGTTTTTTTAATTTATGTCAAGGTATAAAAATTATTCAATTTTATCTGTAACCGGAGATAATTTTATCAATCAAACGGAACTGCCTGTTTTGCGCGGATTCGACTGTGAGATACATACCTGTTATCAATAAAAATAAAACCGGGACCCATGCACCCCAATAGGGCTCAAAAACACCTCTTTCGCAAAGATTTTTTATTCCTATCATGCATACATAAAAGGACAGAAAGATAAAGAGGCTTATTACAATGCCTTTTGTCCTTCCTTGCGCTTTTACCTGTGCGCCCAGCGGCGCGCCTATAAAACAGATGAAGAAGATGGAAAACGGGAGGGAAAACATCTCATAAAGTTTCCATCTCAACAGATTGTCTCTCACGGTCATGTCATTCGAGTTCTCAAGTTCAGCAAGAAGTTCTGAAAAATACATCTCCTTTGGTTTCAGTTCACCCGATTTCATGGATGATATTATTTTATTCAGGTCCACCGTTATGGGGTAATTTCCGAAAAAACCCTTTCCTTTTTCCGTAAAGATATCGCATTTTACAAGCTGTATTACCAGCATTCCTGATTTCTCGTCTATGACGGCCCTGCCCTGTTCTGCAACGATTGTCTTTACTGGTTCATCCCTTTTATCCACCAGAAAGACACCCTTCATCACCTTTTCCCTTTTTGAGTATTCGTTCACGTAGATGATAAAACCCTCAAAAGGCTCGTGAAACACCTTTTCTTTGATTTCAAAATCCACCTTTGTGGTGACAAGTTCATCAAATATCGATTTAAATGATCTGTTGCCCAGAGGAACCCAGTAAAATGTCAGAAAACAGGCCAGTATAAGGCATGCAATAGAAAACAGAATAACCGGGGACAGGATCTGATACAGACTTATGCCGGATGAGTTCAATGCGATAATTTCATTATCCCCGGACATGCGTATAAAGGTCAGAAGCACACTCATAAGACAAGCAGCAGGCATTGAAAACAGGACAACATTGGGAAGCAGGCAAAGGATCATCTTCAACATGCTGTCAGGTCGTACATTATAAGTGACGATAAGATCCGTTCTCATTTCAATCATTCGAGTCATCATAATGATAAAAATAAAGACAAACAGGCTCGTGAAAAAAACAGCCCATATCTCCTCTGAAACTGATTTTATCAGCGTTGTTCTCAATTGATAATCTTCCTTAACTGTTTTCTATTCATAAACATAAAACTTTTTGAATGGACACAATACCATTATTTTACTGATTATTCATGCAAATATTCCCTGAACAGATTCAGTTTATAGTAAATTCCTTTTTTGGCTATCAAATCTTCATGTTTTCCCTGTTCATGAATCCTGCCATTATGCATCACAATTATACGATCCGCTTTTCTAACGGTGGACAGCCTGTGCGCGACAACAAGCGTTGTCCTGCTGCTTGTCATTTTTTCAATTGCCTCCTGAATCAGTCTTTCTGTTTCAGGATCCACGCTCGAGGTCGCTTCGTCAAGTATCAATATTTCAGGCTGTATAGCGATTGCCCTTGCAAAGGATAACAATTGTCTCTCTCCACCGGACAGAACAGCGCCACCCTCGCTCAGATCATGGAATATTCCGCCAGGCAGTTTATCAACAAATTTTCCCAGATTTGCGTCTTCAGAAGCCCGAATAATATCTTCCATTGCGAGGTCTTCCCTTCCAAGGGATATATTACTGATTACATTTCCGGAGAAAATGAACACTTCCTGCATAACCAGACCGATGCGCGACCTGAGTTCACTCCTGACAATATTTCGGATATCAACGCCATTCAGATACACCCCGCCTTCATCAGGATCGTAAAACCTTTCAATAAGATTAACCAGGGTGCTCTTTCCCGCTCCGGTGGCGCCAACCACAGCAATCATTTCACCCGGTTTTATCTCAAAACTGACATCCCTGAGCACCGGAGTTCCCTTTACATATGAAAAGCCGACATTCCTGAATTCAAGTCTCCCTTCCCGGGTTTTCGGTTGTACAGGATAAAGGGTATCAGGGATCTCTTCACCTCTGTCCATAAATTCAAATATTCTTTCTGTTGAGGCCATTGCGAGCTGCATTATATTGTATTTTTCAGAGATGTCCCTGATCGGCCTGAAGAACATCTGTATATAGCTTATAAAGGCGACAAGAGATCCAAGGGTCAATTGTTCCTGCAGCACCCTGTTTCCGCCATACCATATGATGAGGGCAATGCCCGCTGATGATATCATCTCCATCAAGGGGACGAAAACTGCATGCAGACGCAGTTGAGCCATCCCGGCCAAATAGTTTTCATGGTTCAGCCGGGAAAAATTAGCTATCTGGTATTTCTCCCTCGCGAAAAGCTGAATAATCCACATATTGGCGATACGCTCCTGCTGAAATGAGTTCAGTTTGGAGACCTTTTCGCGAAGGGTTCTGAATGCCTCTCTCATCAGCTTGCTGAAAATTATTGTAAACCCGAATATAAAAGGCAGGATAATAAAACTTACAAGGGCCAGACGCCAGTTGAGATACAATAAGACCGCCAGTATACCCGCGAGTATAAAAACATCCTTGAAAAATGTGACAAGGACTGATTTGAACATTTCATTGAGATTGTCTATATCATTTGTAACCCTTGTAACCAGACGTCCTATCGGATGCCTGTCAAAAAACGCCAGGGCCCTGCCCTGCATTTTGCTGAATAATGACAGACGCACATCCTGCATGATATTCTGGCCTATATATTCCAGCAGGTAGTATTCCACATAATTAAAGCCAAAGGAGATAAAAAGTATGAGCAGCAGAAAGGCGCTTACCAGGCCCAGCCCTCTGATATCATCGCTCCTCAATCTTAAAATCTCCTCATGATTGGGTGGCCGGACCTCTTTGAATCCAACCTCTGCTCCATCTTCACCGGTTAAAGGCTCAAAATATAAACGATCCGCGGTATCAAAGTCGG
>CAZJOB010000451.1:0-317 GCA_964547435.1 uncultured Desulfatiglans sp.
ACTGTATCAAATGTTCCTCCGAATGGCGGAAGAAAGCATCCGCAACAGGATTTCGTTAAAGTGGACACGAGCAATATACTCTTCATATGCGGAGGAACCTTCAACGGCCTTGATAAAATTGTCAGGAACCGGATCGGCAGCAAGTCCATGGGGTTTGAAGCGGATATACAGATACAGCACAATAAGGATATTGACAGTGTCATGCCGTTTGTCCAGCCGGAAGACCTGATAAAATTCGGCCTTATACCTGAGTTTATAGGGCGAATTCCCATTATTGCTACTCTTAACAGTCTTAGTGAAAAGGCCCTGGAAAGAAT
>CAZJOB010000451.1:327-3283 GCA_964547435.1 uncultured Desulfatiglans sp.
TCCGCATCGAGTATCTGGTCCGTTTCGGCCTGATTCCGGAGCTGATCGGCCGTCTTCCGGTGACTGTAACCCTGGAGAATCTGGATGAAGAAGCGCTGATGAAGATTCTGGTAGAACCGAAAAATGCCCTGGTAAAACAGTATAAAAAACTGTTTGAAGTGGAGGGTGTGGAACTGAAATTCACGGAAGAGGCATACAGGGCGATTGCCGCAGACGCAATAAAACGTAAATCGGGAGCCCGGGGTCTGAGGGCTATTCTTGAATCGGTTATGCTGGATATAATGTATGATATTCCGAGCATGCAGGGAGTAAGAGAATGCGTAATCGGAGAAAATGTGATTACCAGGGGTGAATCACCTATAATAATATATGAAAATCAGGTGGGTTACGCGTAGATTATGTATAATTACAATAAAAAAGATCCTTTAGAATTTCTTACAGATGATAGAAACATATATCCCCTTCTTCCTTTGAAAGACATGGTTGTATTTCCCAATATGGTTGTTCCTCTTTTTGTAGGCAGGGAAAAATCCATAAGGGCTATTGATTATGCCATGGCCCATGACAAGGAGATCTTCCTGTCCGCCCAGAAAGACCCTACTGTCGATAATCCGAGTGAAAAAGGCATATACACTTTCGGGACTCTCGGCACGGTTCTTCAGAAACTGACACTTCCGGACGGCACAGTAAAGGTGCTTATCGAAGGCAAGAAAAGGGCAAAAATCGAAGGTTTTCTGGACAGCCAGAATATTTACATGGTTGAAGTAAGCCTTGTAAATGTCTCTTACCATACCTCTGAAAACACCATAGCCCTTATGAGGGCCATAATCGAAGGCTTTGATGAATACAGCAAACTGAATAAAAAAATAGGTAAAGACCTTGTAAATACCATCGCGTCGATAACCGACCCCACACATCTCGCCGATACTGTCGCGGCACAGTTGGGTCTGAATGTAACTGACAAACAGGAGCTTCTTGAAAGCATCAAAGTAGATGAAAGGCTGGAAAAACTTTTTCAGAAACTGACCGGAGAGATTAACATACTTGCCATTGAAACCCGTTTGAAAAAAAGGGTTAAAAAGCAGATGGAAAAGACCCAGAAGGATTACTATCTCAATGAACAGATGAGAGCAATCCAGAAGGAAATGGGCACCAAGGATGATTTCAAGGCTGAGCTTGAACAGCTTGAAAAAAAGATCAAAAAGAAAAAGATGTCAAAGGAAGCGACATTTAAGGTATGGCAGGAATTCAACAAGCTGAAAATGATGTCCCCCATGTCGGCAGAAGCATCAGTGGTGCGCAATTATATAGACTGGATCATATCATTGCCCTGGCACACTATGACCAGGGACAAGATGGATCTTAACGAGGCGGAGACCATACTGGAAGAGGACCATTACGGGCTTAAAAAGCCTAAAGAAAGGATACTCGAATACCTGGCGGTCCGAAATCTCACCAAAAAGATAAAAGGACCTATCCTTTGCCTGGTTGGTCCTCCGGGAGTAGGCAAGACATCTCTTGCCAAGTCAGTGGCCAGATCAATGAGTCGTAATTTTGTAAGACTCTCGCTTGGGGGTGTAAGAGATGAGGCTGAAATAAGAGGTCACAGAAGGACATACATCGGCGCTCTGCCCGGCAAGATAATACAGTCGCTTAAAAAGGCAAAATCCAATAACCCTGTTTTCTGCCTTGATGAAGTTGATAAGATGAGCACGGATTTCAGGGGCGACCCTTCCGCTGCCCTGCTCGAAGTGCTTGATCCGGAGCAGAATTATGCCTTTAATGACCATTATCTGGACATGGACTATGATCTTTCCAATGTCCTGTTCATAACTACCGCCAACACGCTGTATAATATTCCGCTTCCCCTGCAGGACAGGATGGAGATTATCAGACTGGCCGGATATACAGAACTTGAAAAGCTGAATATAGCCAAACAGTTTCTGATAAAAAAGCAGATTGAACAGAACGGCCTGGCAGACTTCAATATCAATATTTCCGATAAGGCGGTTTTGACCATTATCAGAAATTACACGAAAGAGGCCGGAGTAAGGAATCTGGAAAGAGAGATATCGTCCATCTGCAGAAAGGTTGCAAAAAAGGTAGTTCAGAATAAAAATGGGAAAAAGATTGTTATCAATTCTTCATCAGTGAACAGTTACCTGGGTGTCATAAAATACCGGTTCGGAAGCTCGGAAGAAAAAGATAATGTGGGAGTGACCACGGGTCTTGCCTGGACTGATGTCGGAGGTGAACTGCTGCAGACAGAAGCGGCTATAATGCCCGGAAAAGGCAGCCTGCATCTGACAGGGAGGCTGGGTGATGTAATGCAGGAATCAGCCCAGGCCGCCATGAGTTATGTAAGAAGAAGAGCCAGACAACTTAAACTGCCTGATCTTTTTTACGAAAAGGTCGATATCCATATTCATGTTCCTGAAGGCGCCATTCCAAAGGATGGGCCCTCTGCCGGCATTGCCCTGGCGACATCCATTATATCCGCGCTTACAGGCAAGGCGGTGCGACATAATGTGGCAATGACCGGAGAGATAACCCTTAGAGGCAGGGTTCTGCCGATAGGAGGTCTCAAGGAAAAGATACTCGCGGCACACAGGGGCGGGATTTCCAAGGTGTTGATACCAATGGATAATATAAAAGACCTGGAAGAGATACCCGGCAGGATATTGAAGAAAATAGAGATAGTGCCCGTTGAGCATATGGATGATGTCCTTAAAGAAGCCCTTGTGTTTGAGGATGGGGAAGATCTCTTTGCCACTGAGAATGAATATGAAACCTTCAGTGTAAATGCCTGTATGGAAATCAAACAACCGCAAAATGAGGTTACTGCTCATTAATGCTTGACAAGTAATATTGTCTGTGAGAGAAGGATAAATTTTCTGCGGGCGGGTAGCTCAGTTGGGAGAGCGTCGGCCTTACAAGCCGAATGTCGCAGGTTCAA
>CAZJOB010000452.1:0-3255 GCA_964547435.1 uncultured Desulfatiglans sp.
TCATCAAAATCATTTACCCGGTTGCCGTTGTCATCATAAGTATAACGCTTCCTTTCACCAAGGGGATCTATCTCGTATGTGAGATTCCCGTCAACATCATACTCATATCTTTGAACCTGCCCCAGGGACGTCTCTGTTCTTAAAACCTGACCGTGCCGGTTTCGCTGAAAGCTCCAGGTGCGGCCCAGTTCATCGGTTACGCCGGTTTCACCAAAGGCGTCATAGGAGAAAGTAACCTTTGGTGCATTAACCGCCTCTCCATACTGAATCGATTTTATCATTGTCATCATAGGTAACCACCTTGACCCGCTCAAGCGGGTCGGTTATCTTCCAAATCCGGTAACTGTTGTATAGATAGGCTGTGACCTTGCTCATAGGGTCTGTCACGCTCATCAGATTCCCGTTATCATCAAAATTATACAGGGTCTCTTTGCCCCGTTGATCGGTCACCTTTGACAACTGTCCGTCACTGTCATAGGAAAGCCATGTTACATTATCCTCAGGAGAGGTCATCTTGATAAGATTGCCTTTGGTATCATAATCATAGAGCCAGCGCTCACCTTCGGCATTCAATCTTCTTGTCAGAAGGCCGTCATCATCATATTCGAGCACAGTGGCCTGTCCCCTTGCATCTGTGATGCGTGTGGGATTGCCTTTGTCATCATACAATGCCTTGCGCTGGTTTCCCATTCTGTCTGTAAAACTGACCGGCAGGCGGTTTTCATAGGTGGTAGATGTGACTCCCTCAAGGGGATCAATAATCCCTGTTGTCTGGCCGTTCGCGCTTTGATAGCGGGTAACCTTTCCTCCCCTGCTGGTACGTTTTACTGTCATTGGATTATGTCCGGTAAATTCATACCTGCTGACGCCTGTTTCACTGTCCTTCATGCCTGTTACATACCATCCCAGGTCTCCGCTTTCACTGCGCTCCCCATATGAAAACTCGGCATAATGGCTGTCCCTGGTCATTCTTGTTATGTTTCCATTCTCATCATATTCATATGTCCCGCTGTAACCCGCCATATCGGTGATTCGCTGAATCAGGTTGTCACTGTTGTAGGCAAATGTTACATAGCGGCCTCCGGTGAGATTTACCCTTGTGCAAAGGCCGGTAGCATCGTTGTATTGAAAGGTGAGAGTCCTGTTCGCGGGTTCGGATACACTGCTGATACGGCCTGTTGCCAAATCCACATTGATGGTGAGGTTATTACCGTTCCTGTCCGTGATGGATGTGAGGTAGCTGACTGATCCCTCTGCTGCATGATCGAACCGCCAGGTGTTGCGGGAACCACGGCGCCACCAAGTGATATACTCCTCGCCGCCTTCATTATGCCAGGTTACCTTGTCAAAGTTGCCTGCGTGAGCCCTGTATTCAACAGGGTATACCGGTGCATCAGGGTTGTAATCCTTGGGGGGCGAAAATACCAGCCGTTTTCCGCTTCCCTGCCATATTGCCAGATATCCGCCGGCAAGCCTTTCAATGCTTGCCTCGTAATTGCTTATCCAGTTATTACCGAACAGGGAGCGCTGAAACTCCAGCTTGCTTGCCCTTGTAAGGGTGAGATGCATAAGGGGGCCCCTGTTGGGCACACGCATAAGAGTCCCCTTCAGACTCAGATCCAGGTTGGCTGTGTTTATCTGGTAGTCGGGCAAACCGATTCTTGTTTTGGTAGGGGACTCTTCCACAATGGCATAGGCATCTCCCCCAGGCTCATAGAAAAAACCCTTTGTGTCCACACGATATGCGTCAAATGCCTGGTTGGTATCCGCATCAGTAAACTCCCAGAAGTGCTTGAAGGCAACAAAACGGCCATCATCGGAAAGAGAAAGATCCACAAAATGGGAAAGCCCCTTTGCCGTCATTGGGTTTCCCTCTGTCCAGGCTGGGGCCTTTACCTCTTTTCCCTTTTCATCCACCGTGACCCTGATTACCTGATCATTAATGAGATTTTTTATAAACACATCAGGCGCTCCGTTTGTGTCCCCCTCAACCAGTTCATCGGCGTCTGAGACAAAGGCCACGACATTACCGTCACGGGATATAGTATAGTAATATTCCCACCCGTCATTATTTTCAGCCAGGCACTCCAGACGTTCCTCATCAACCACGTAAATAAAGACGCTGTTATTTGCTTCAATCCCCTCCATATAGGGCTCTGTCACTGACATTCGTCCTACAGAAAAAAGCACCTTTGTCCCGTCAGAGCTTACAACCGGGGGGCCGAAGTCCCAGTTTAAAAGCACTCCTCCTTCTCTTCGGCTGACCAGATAATTAGTCTCTGTTTCCATATCCCTGAGATAGACAACATCATAGGCATCACTCAAATCATATCCAAGGGACGTGCTGTCCACTATACTTTTGTCCGAATGAGTAAACGCCACATATCTGCCGTCATCACTGACAGACTGTCTTCCTGCCCTGCCTGATGATGCAGTATCAGGCAAATCACCGTTATAGCGTAAATCAACCCTGTCTGCCTGTGTCTTATTCATATCCCTCAGATATAAACCCTTACCTGTTCCCCAGGTGACGTTAAACAGGATAAACCTTCCGTCATATGATACGCTTATATCCCTCCATGTTTCGCCAATAGCCGGAGCCCCTGGCAGTATAGAGACCTTTTTATAGCTCTTATCCTCACGGTCATAGCGGTATACATGTTTGTCCGTTCCATATACAACAGGACTTGCGGTGGGATCTTCATAGGCTAAAAAGACTATATAACGGCCGTTTCCGCTCAGAACCGGATGAAAGTACTGGCCCCTGTACCAGGATTCCATATCCTCATGATAGGCCCTAATTTGGCTTATCTCTCCTGTTTCAAAATCCTTGAGCATAATGCCCTCCTGGACACTGCCGTCTTCCGAGAGATACACAGGGGAATCCGTTCCCGTGACGGCATATTCAAACACAGCCGTCATTCCATCACCGCTCATGGACATTTTTGTCATAGAATACCAATCAGTATTAGTCTGTGTGCCGGATGAGTTGGCGGTTATCAGCTTTGCTTCAAAGGCATAAAGCGGGGATGAACAGAAAACAAGCAGAAGAGATAACAGAAGGACCGTGATAATGGGCCTGAACAGACCAGTGTTAAGACAGACAGGATAGCTACTCTCCTGTAAAAACCTTGCGTATAAATGGCATTTATTTTCCCTGGCAACAGATAACATTAAGACCTCCGGGCAAATAGGATTATGATGGATTTAATTTCGGCAGACAGATCGTCTGGCTGATAAAAATGCATGAAAAGA
>CAZJOB010000453.1:0-3250 GCA_964547435.1 uncultured Desulfatiglans sp.
GAGGAGATAATCTTTGTTTGATTCAAAGGATAATGAAAAAAGACCCGATCTATCCATCGTTATAGTCTCCTATAATACAAAGGAGACCACCCGGAAATGCCTGGAGTATGTTGAAAAGTATTCACATGGACTTGATATCGAAGTAATTGTGGTTGACAACGCTTCAACAGACGACTCTTGTGACATGATCGCGAATGATTTTCCTCATATCAGGCTGATTACCCTCTCTGAAAACAGGGGATTCGCCGGCGGAAACATCCCCGGAATGAAAATATCCAAAGGCAGGTATATCCTGCTTCTTAATTCTGATGCGTTCATTAACAGGGATACCATCGAAAAGGCTGTTAAATATATGGATGAGCATTCGAAAACAGGCATCCTGGGTTGCAGGCTCACAAATCCCGACGGAAGCCTTCAGCCTTCTGCCAGAATGCTGCCCGGCCCCTTGAACAAAATCCTCACACGAACCGGCCTTGCCGCTCATTTCCCGAAATCACCTTTTTTCGGAAGGGTTGATTTTACATGGTGGGATCATTCCACGCCCAGAAAAGTAGGATGGGTAGTTGGCGCGTTTTTTCTTATCCGCAGGGAGACCATGGAAGAGATCGGGTATCTTGATGACAGGTACTTTCTTTATTTTGAAGAGGTGGATTACTGCCTGCGGGCAAAACGCTCCGGGTGGGATGTTACATTTTATCCTGACGCGCAGGCAATACACCTTGGCGGCCAAAGTTCAAAAGATAACAGAGGTGATATATTCAGAGGAATGCAGATAAATCCCATACGAATCAAGAGCGAGTTCAGATATTACAGGAAAAACTATAATACATTATATGTCCTGATGTCGGCATGCATAGAATTTTTCTGGTGCCTTGTTGTGTACCTTAAAAACATTTTCAACTCTTCTGAAAAGGGGGCCTTTAAACGGATTGAATCAATAAGCACCATGAAACTTATTGTTACGACTCTCATCAGCGACAGATTCAGCAAAGGAAAAACATAACCGGTCAGGGAAATGGAGATCTTAAAAAATGAGCAGTGACAGACTTAAAGTATTACTTATTATAGAACAATGCAATCCTGAATGGGCCTCGGTTCCACTGGTAGGTTTTAATTTTTATAACAGTATCAGAGAGCTTGCAGATGTCCATCTGGTAACCCATGAAAGGAACAGAAACGCCCTGAGCAAGGTCAGCGAGGGGTTCTGTATCGATTACATACCCGAATCTTCCTTTATAAAAAGCTACTACCGGTTAATTAAGAAGATGACCTCCTTTATAAGAGGCACAAACTGGCCTTTAATGCATACCCTCTTTTTCCCTGTATATGCCGCTTTCAATCGTGAAGTCTATAATAGATATTCCGGCAAGGTGCTGGAATCCGAATATGACATTGTTCACGCCATGACGCCTGTGATACCCCGGTATCCGGTTAAAATTATAGAATCCTGTAAGACAACCCCCTTTATACTGGGTCCGGTAAACGGCGGAGTCCCCTTCCCTTCAGGTTTTGAGGATACCGCAAGAAAGGAATACGCGCATTTTAATTTTCTCAGATTCTTCTCAAGATTTATTCCCGGGTATGCAAAAACATATAAAGACGCTGATATGATCTTATCCGGATCAACATATACGCTTAAAATGCTGACAGAACTCTTTTTTCCCTATAAAATCAATATTGAACTCTTTTTTGAAAACGGCATAAAAAAAGAATTCCTGAACCCCCCGGTAAGAACAAAAAGGAAACAGATTGAACTGCTCTTTGTCGGCAGACTGGTGCCTTATAAAGGCGCTGACATGCTTATAGAGGCCATCGGAAGAATTAAGAACCCTGTAAAAGAGAGACTGCATTTGACCATAATCGGTGACGGGCCTGAAAAAGGAAGGCTTGAAAAACAGTCACAGGACCTGAATATCAGAGATATAATCCATTTCACCGGATGGATCGAACAGGCTGAGATTTTCAGTTACTATAAAAATTCCGATCTCTTCTGTTTCCCTTCCATAAGAGAATTCGGCGGAGCGGTTGTCCTGGAGGCAATGGCCTGCGGAACTCCCTGTATCGTTATAGATCATGGAGGCATCGGAGAATATGTGACACAGGAGTCAGGGTTCAAGATAAAACCTGTTTCCAGAGAACATATCATAAATGAGATGGCGGAAAAGATAACACTTCTGGCCGGGGATGATGATCTTCGCTTTGAAAAGGCCCGGAATGCCTATAAAAGGGGAGAGATGTTTGAATGGGGCAAAAAGGCGAATGCTTTATTTGATATCTATCAAAAAGCACTTGAGAACAGGTGTTTTAAGAATACTGCATCCTAGAGACGAAGCACGGCCTTTTTTCAGACCATAATTTGCAGGGCTTTATTTTCCCGTGCAGAAATCTTCTCTCTTGCATTTTTAAGTGCATGCCCGAATCCGCGAATCGAGACAATTGCGCCAAGCAAATGGCTTAAATCCCTGTTTTTCAAATGTTCCTGAAAAATATTTCTGCAGAAATCCGCCCTTAACACCTCTTCAGCAACAGGATTGGTATCATATATAACCTGCTCAAGCCAATTTTTCATCGGCCCTCTCAGCCAGGACGCAAAGTCAACCGGTGACTGGCGTGACGTTATTTCGGGCCATCCAAGCCTGTCTTTAATAATCCTGCACCCCTTTAGAAAGGCCTTTGCCGGAAGGTTCGTCCATTCAGGAAAGGAAGCGGGCAAAAGGGTCTTCTGCCACCTTATGGATAATGATTCAGAAAAACATCTCCTGAGCATGAAAAAATATATCCTGTGTTCACGCCTAAGATGGGCAGGTATTGAGGTAGTGAAATCAAGCATATCATATTCAAAAAAGGGGGCTGCCGATTCCACTGCATAACGCATCAGCACCGTGCCCATGGAACATTGCCTTCTTACGCGGTTTTCCAGAAAAAAGCTGTCAACAATATCAGAAGATCGCATCCCCCTCTTCTCACTGATTAATTTTCTGTAATAATATGATGTCTTGTGTTCCTCAGTTATCACATCAGCACATGATATGGCCTTATCAAGCTGCGCTTCGTGAAGATTGGTATTCCGCCATTTGAAGAGGATCTGGGCCAGTTTTTCGGTTGAGATATTATTCATCCATGCCGAACGCAGATAGGAACCGCCCAGAACCAGATCGCCGGCATACCCGTTCAGAATAACATCCGCGTATTGCGCCATAATCTTCAGGTGCGCGAGCATGTGACAGTCAAAATAATTAATATGACCTTC
>CAZJOB010000454.1:0-2789 GCA_964547435.1 uncultured Desulfatiglans sp.
GGGGTTCTCCTGGAATGACCGAACCTGGTTCAGTGAAACTCGGAATCATGTAACTCATGTCAAACCGTACGGAGGCAAGACGCCCCTGCAATTTTATGATAACTGCCTGATTTTATTAAGGACAATATGTAAATTTTAGTTAATGATTGACAGCGATGATTTGTAATAAATAATAATTTACCCGGTGCGTTGTCTGTGCTATCCTGACTGCCGTTCAACAAATGAATGCCCCATGTTACTCGTTTAATTCATGGAATATCCGATAATTGAATAAGCAGGAGGATAAAATGGAAAAAAAAGGACTGCCGGAAACATTTAAGAGCATAGTTGACAAGTACCCTGATGTCTGGAAGGCCCATGAGCAGTTTACAGTAGCCTGCGCCGAGGCCGGTCCTCTGGATAGAAAGACCGCTGAATTGATCAAGGTTGGTATATGTATCGGCGCTGGTCTGGAGACGGCCACCCGAAGACACGCCCTTATGGCGGTTGAGAATGGCGCTTCAAAGGAAGAGGTACATCACACTGCACTGATGGCAATGACTACCCTGGGGCATCCCAGGGCTGTCGCGGGATGGAAATGGATTAATGACGCCTTCGAAGATTAAACCCGAAGCAATTCAGGGATAATTATGCTTGATCTGAATAATACGGCCTTGATTATCATTGACGTGCAGGGGAAACTGGCCAACCTGATGTATCAGAAGAAAAGCCTGTTTAAAAATCTTACGCAGATAATAAAAGGGGCTATCCTGCTGAAAATACCCATAATCATGACCGAGCAGAATCCAAAGGGTTTGGGCCCCACGATTCCTGAGATCACGGAATTGCTGCCGGATATTGAACCCATACCCAAAATGAGTTTCAGTTGCTGCGGTGAGAGTGATTTTATGGAAAGCCTGAAGGAGATCGGCCGGTCCCAGTTGCTTATCACAGGAATCGAAACCCATATATGCGTCTATCAGACCTCCGTGGATCTGGTTCGTATGGGTTATGAGGTGCAGGTTGTTTCAGATGCTGTTTCTTCAAGGGTTCAGGAAAACAGGCAATTGGCCCTTCAAAGGATGAATGATGCCGGAATAAGACCTACAAGCGTGGAGATGGCACTCTTTGAACTGATAAAGATAGCCGAATACCCGGACTTCAGAAAGCTGAGCAGTATCATAAAATAGTTTTCAGATGAACAACAACAGGCTTATGGCCATTATTATCATTCCCGATATCAATCCGCCGATGGCCAGATGGTGTTCACCATATTCTTCAGCAGTGGGTAAAAGTTCATCCAGAGAGATATAGACCATTATTCCTGCGACCGATGCAAATATTATTCCGAAGGCAGCTTCTGTAAAAAATGTCTTTAAAAGCAGATATCCTATTAGAGCCCCTACAGGCTCTGCCAGTCCGGATAAAAAAGAGATTATAAAGGCGCGTTTTCTGCTCTTTGTCGCGTAATAAACCGGGGCGGATACGGCCAGTCCTTCCGGAATATTGTGAATGGCAATGGCCACGGCTATGCTTATTCCCAGTGCTGTATCGGTAAGTGCGCTCATGAATGTAGCCAGGCCTTCAGGAAAGTTATGAATACCTATTGCCAGGGCCGAAAAAAGACCCATTCTCAGCAGCTTGTCTTTTCTCTGTTCAATATCATCAGCAATTTTCTGGGCCGTATTTATTTCGTGCGGATTCTCATAGGAGGGTATCAAATTGTCGATCAGGGCTATTAAAAATATTCCGGCAAAAAAGGCGGCAACGGTAAGAATATATCCCATCCTTTCGCCCAGCGCCGAGGTCAAAGAATCCCTTGCCTTTACAAATATTTCGACAAAGGAGACATATATCATCACACCTGCTGAAAATCCCAGTGAAATCACAAGAATCTTCGGATTGAAACGTTTTGAGAGCAGGGCGATAAGACTGCCTATGCCGGTGGATAATCCGGCCAGAATAGTAAGCCCCATGGCAAAATAAAAATTTTCACTCACAGGCATCTCCGGAAGGCTGGTATTTCAAATCATTATTGTTTTCTTTAGAGCTTCGCCACAGTCTGCATTATATAAACAGCATCTGCGAGACCGATTTTTCCATCCTGTTACTAAAGCTCATTCAGTTTTGATATCTGCCCGGCATTTCAGTCCGAAAGCCGGACCTGCCTTTGTGACTGCCGAAACAACAGCCCTTTCCATAATCCTTGCGGAAAGAAGACCCAGAACGCTCAGGTCTGCCTTTACATGACCTGTCGCCATGGTGAATATGGTGTCTCCATCATACATGGAGTGGGCGGGTCTCATTGTTCGGCCGTATCCGTCGTGCGCCATGGAGGCCAGTTTGGCGGCCTGGGGTTTGGTTATGCGGGCGTTCGTGGCAATGACGCCGATTGTTGTGTTGCCGGCAAAAAGATCCCTGTTTTCAGACCAGGAACGAATCATTATCTCCTCTGTGTCGGCAAGGGAGGTCATGTCCTCGTTCAGAACGCCGGCCAGCCGTTCACCTGTCTCGGGATCGATTACATCACCGAGGCAGTTGACCGCCACAATCGCTCCGATCTTCAATTCTCCGGTCTGAATGGCATAACATCCGAGGCCGCTCTTCATGGCGCGTGCCATGCCTAGTATCTTGCCCACGGTTGCGCCTGCTCCTGCGCCTACGTTACCTTCCGGGCAGATGGCATCCGAGGCGTTCGAGCATGCCTGGTAGCCCATCTCCCTGTCCGGCCGCACATTGTGATCTCCCACAGCCAGATCAAACAGGACAGCGCCGCACACGATCGGGACGCGAGTCACCTGCACATCAAA
>CAZJOB010000454.1:2799-3234 GCA_964547435.1 uncultured Desulfatiglans sp.
CCAGGTACTGCATGACTCCTGCGGCAGCGTCAAGACCGAACGCACTGCCGCCCGCCAGCATCACAGCGTGTATTCGATCCACAAGGTTAACAGGATCAAGCAGATCGCTTTCACGAGTCCCAGGCGCTCCTCCCCTGACATCGATTCCGGCGGTTGCCCCTTTTTCGCAGATCACAACTGTGCATCCTGTGCCGGAATCCATATTCTGTGCATGCCCTACCTTTAAATCGCCTATGCCTGTAAATGCTATCTGTTGCATGGTATGTGACTCTCCCTTGATACTTCAGACGTTCGTGCAGAACGTACTTTACCACTTCAATTCACGTTCCGCCGAACCCTTTTACTGATTTAAATATAATCCTGCAGTGCCGACATCGCGATCAATCTCCTTTTTGACTGACAACTTCCAGTATCTTCTGCTCGTGCTGTTGCATC
>CAZJOB010000455.1:0-3216 GCA_964547435.1 uncultured Desulfatiglans sp.
CTCGATTTTTGAATATTCAGTCATATTTCTACCCACAAATTCTTATGAGGAGCCATAAAACAGGATGACATATGAAATGGTATGCGTAAGATAGCCCTATGCCAAGAACAGCCAGATTAGATGCACCCGGTATATTACATCATGCAAAAGAAAAACCAGTGGCAGGCCTACACTATTCACAGAGACGCGATAATTGTTAATAAAAGATTCAATGTTCAAAAATTAAGGTTCAAAATTCCAGAATCGCTGGTGCTTCACCTTTCTCCTCAAAACCGCACTAAAAAGTATATTGACATACAAAACCTCCCCCCATATATTTCACTTAACAAAAAGTAATTTCTTATAAACTCTAATCTTGATCATTGGAAACTAAACCATGAAAAAGACCTTCCTGATGATTTTTACAGGGTTTTGTAATACAGCTTTTCCCGGTCTCATATACCGGGCTTTTTACCGGGTTGCGGTTACTGTTATAACTCATGCACCTATTATAATTTGAGGCGATAGATTATGTACAGGGCACTGAATAGTCTTTTTTTATTTATCTCTTTTTTGATATTTTTTTCCTGCACGCAAAAAAAAGATGGTGAGAAATCTGCAGACGGGATGGATGAAAAAAAGATCACCGAAAGCCGCGAAAGAATAAAAGTGCTTAAAGCCAGGGTTCAGCGGATTAAAGACTGCAATGACATTAAACGGCTGCAACGCATCTTCGGTTATTATTTTGACAGGGGCTTGTGGGATGAAATGTCAGACCTGTTTTCGAATAACTCAACCCTTGAATATGCACGTGATGGCGTCTATAGAGGAAAAGAAAAAATAAAAGCATATTTTTATGCGCTTGGCGGCAATAAACCCGGATTAAGAGATGGACAGCTTAATGAACATTTTCAGCTTATGCCGGTCATTACCCTGTCGAATGACGGCCTGACAGCAAAGGGGCGCTGGAGGGATCTCAGCCTGCAGGGAGAATATGGCAAAACAGCATTCTGGGGAGAAGGCCCCTATGAGAATGAATACGTGAAGGAAGATGGTGTCTGGAAAATAAGTAAACTCTGCTGGCACCAGACAATACTGGTGCCCTACGAAGGTGGATGGGCAAAAAATGAAGATGCAAATCAGGGAATATATGTTTCAGGAGTCCTGAAGCCGGATATGCCGTATAATAAGGATTTTGGTTACTGGCCTGAGACCTTTTTACCTCCTTTTCACTTCAAAAATCCTGTTGCAGTATATAAGGAAGAGGAGGAATAAAAATGTCAGTGCCATTATATTCAGCCCTTGCATTACTCCTGATAATTCTCTTATATCCGCGAATTCAGTATTCAAGCCCTGATGAATACGGCGAACTGGTTATGGAGGCCAATCTACTCGAGCAGGAGATTGAAAGCCTGGAAGCGGAAAACGAAATAGAAAATCTCCAGCGTATCTTTGGCTTTTATTTTGATAAAAAACTGTGGTCCCAGGCTGCCGACCTCTTTACAGACAATGCCTCTGTAGAACTGGGTGGTGATGGTATTTACCTGGGGAAACAGAGAATCCTTGAATATTTCAGGACCTTCGGCGCAGAAGGTCCTGAAGAAGGCGTGCTTAACGACCATATGCAGTTACAGCCTGTGATTCATGTACTGTCTAAAACCGAGGCAAAAGGGCGCTGGCATCTTTTTTCACAGGAAGCGAAGTTAGGTAAAAACCATTTCTGGGGAACCGGAGTCTATGAAAATGAATACAAAAAAGAAAACGGCAAATGGAAGATAAGTAAGTTACACCTGTATTCCATTATGCGAACTCCCTGTGACCAGGGCTGGGCAAAAGCAGCCCTGCCCCGGTCCACACCGGATGAACACCTTCCGCCTGATCTGCCCCCCGGTGTTGACTATGAAAACTATCCGTCTATTTTTGTACCTCCCTTCCACTTTGAAAACCCTGTAACAGGAAACAGAGAAACCTTGATAGAAGAGGAATTTAAAAAGTTGTCAGGTGAAGAACTGATATCCACGCTGGATGATCTGGAAAAACGCACAGGTCTGTTACAGGACGCTGATGAGGTGGAGCGTTTGCATGCTGTTTACGGATATTATCTTGCCCGGAATCAGTGGGATGATTTAACAGGGATTTTTGCACCGGACGGCACTATCGAGATTGCCCAGCGAGGTGTTTACAGGGGGCATAAGGGTATAAGGCGCAATTTGGATTTGTATGGTGTGCAGGATCAGCTTCCTGGACAATTGCACAACCATATGCAGTATCAGCCGGTTATCCATGTGAGTGATGACGGACAAACCGCTTTAATACATTCCAGAGCCTTTTCAATGATGGGATCATATCAGGGGACAGGCATGTGGATGGGAGGTGTATACGAGAATATCTTTGTAAAGCGCAATGGTGTCTGGATGCTGTATAAAGACCAGATTTTTAACACCTATTTTGCTCCTTATGATCAGGGTTGGAAAGATCTTCAACATCGTAATCCGCCCGGCATAAACAATGAAAATCCGCCGGATGCACTGCCTTCAGTTTATTTTGAAATGTATCCTTCCGCATTTTTACCACCATTTCATTATTCTAATCCGGTGACAGGGAAAAGATAGAGGTCAGTGATCAGCCGTCTTCGCTTACAGCTACGTCGTGCCAGGGAGGTCGGAGATCAGCAACAGAAATTTAAAAGGAAAATAGAATGACCGGAAAAATTAAAATCCCCGAAGTAATATATCCTGATCCTGTTCACGAAGATGTGGTTCTTGAAAAAAATGTATACGCCGAGATGAGGGATGGAATCAAGGTTGCCATGGATCTGTACAAACCTTCACACGGGAAAGGGCCATGGCCCGCTATTATAGGTTATTCAGGGTACAGGAAGGAGTATTTTTTTGAAAGTGCCCTGCCTCGATTCTATTGTCCCAAAGGTTATGTCCTTGTCCAGCTCCAGGCAAGGGGAAGCGGTTTCTCCCAGGGACAGTTCTGCTTTCATGGTCAAAATGAGGCGAGAGACGGTTATGATACCGTAGAGTGGCTGGCAAAACAGCCATGGTGTAACGGTAAAGTTGGTATGATGGGGGCCTCATATTTCGGGGTTAACCAGTGGTTGACAGCCATACAAAATCCCCCTCATCTCAAATGTATTGTACCGTGCCCAGGGACCACTGATAATTACAGGGGTATGATCTATCCGGGCGGTGTTCTGCGTTCATCCTTTGTTATCTACATTATATCCAA
>CAZJOB010000456.1:0-3208 GCA_964547435.1 uncultured Desulfatiglans sp.
AGAAGAGGAATTTGATCTGGTGGTGCTGTCAGTGGGTCTTGTCCCTCCTTCCGGGGCAAAGGAGATATGCGATAAATTCGGAATAGAACTCAATCCGCATGAATTCTGTCTCAGCAGCCCATTTAATCCCATTGAGACCTCAAGACCCGGAATCTTTGTCAGCGGGGCTTTTCAGGGACCCATGGATATACCTGAATCTGTTGTTTCGGCAAGCGGGGCAGATGCACTTTGCGGCAAACTGCTTTCCTACCGCAGGGGAAAACTGAAAAGGGAAAGGATATATCCCCCTGAAAGGGATGTGTCAAAAGAGGAACCGAGGCTGGGTGTTTTTGTGTGCCACTGCGGCGCCAACATCGGGCGCGTGGTGGATGTCCCGGCTGTGGTTGATTACGCATCTTCCCTGCCGAATGTTGTGCACTCCCAGGAAAGCCTGTTTGCCTGTTCGACGGATAACGCCCGAAAGATAGCCGACACCATAAGGGAAAAGGGTCTTAACCGGGTGATTGTGGCGGCCTGCACTCCGAGGACCCATGAACCCCTGTTCAGGGACACATGCCGGGAAGGAGGCATCAACCCCTATTTCTTTGAGATGGTCAATATAAGGGAGCACTGTTCATGGGTGCATTCAAAGGAGCCGAAGGAGGCCACTCAGAAGGCAAAGGAACTGGTTCGCATGTCGGTTGCCCGCGCTGCCCTGCTTTCTCCGCTTGAGGAATATGAACTGCCTGTGGACAGGAGGGGACTTATAATCGGCGGCGGTATCGCGGGAATGGTAAGCGCCCTTAGCCTCGCGGAACAGGGCTTCGAGGTCTTTCTTATAGAAAAGGACGAACAGCTTGGCGGAATGGCGCGAAAGATATATCACACCCTGGAAGGCGCGAATGTTCAGGCATATTTAAGGGACCTTACAGCCAGGGTCTATAAAAACAGCTCCCTGCATGTCTATACAAATGCCGGAATATTGAGCGCATCAGGGTATGTTGGTAATTTCACGACAAGAATCATGGCCAAGAGAATGACCAGGGAGATTCGCCACGGAATAACAATCATAGCGACCGGGGCCGAAGAGTACAGACCTGCTGAATATCTCTATGGCCGTGATGACAGGGTTCTGACCAATGTGGAGCTTGAAGAAAAGATCGCCCTTAACGATAACATGGTAAAAAGATCCCGAAGCGTGGTAATGATCCAGTGTGTGGGATGCAGGAATAAGGACAGGAATTACTGCAGCAGGGTATGCTGCAGTCACTCCATAAAAAACGCCCTGAAACTGAAAGAGATAAATCCGAAAATTAATGTAACCATTATCTACCGGGACATGAGGACTTACGGATTCAAAGAGGACTACTATCGCGAGGCCGCCGACAGGGGCGTATCATTCATTCGCTATGAACCGGAAGATAGTCCCCTGGTGGAGGCAGCGGTTGAGGAAGGAAGAAATTTCCTGCGAATAACTGCTAAGGATTCCATACTGGGTAAGAAGCTGTCACTTGACGCTGATCTGCTTGTCCTGGCCGCTGCCGTCGTCCCCGCGGCAGACAGCAACAGGATATCCAGACTTTTCAAGGTGACGCTTAACCCCGACGGCTTTTTTCAGGAGGCCCATGTGAAACTCAGGCCCTTGGATTTTGCTGCCGAAGGCATCTATCTGTGCGGCACAGCCCATTATCCGAAACATATACAGGAAACTATCAGCCAGGCATATGGCGCGGCCGGCAGGGCCGCCACCGTGCTTACAAAGGATTCAGTGGTCACATCCGGCGCCATAGCAGAGGTAAATGAGGATGACTGCATCTCATGCGGGGCGTGTGTATCGGTATGCAGCTACGGGGCAATAGAGTTTGTTGAAACTCCACGGGGGAGAAAGGCGAGGGTAAATTCCGCGCTTTGCAAAGGCGACGGGCTCTGTAATTCAAAATGCCCGACAGGCGCTATTTCACTGAAACACTTTACCGATGACCAGATTTTTTCGCAGATTGATGCGTTTGTATAAGGTTTACGATTTACGGTTTACGGTATACGGCTTCGGCTTACGGTGTAAGGTGTAAGGGGGGAGTGGTGAGATATGCGAACCATTGCCCCTGGAACAATAAACATTGAACATCAAATATTGATGATCTCGTAAAAAGTCGATTTTCTTTGTTTGTCATTCCCCGACTTGATCGGGGAATCCAGTGTTTTCAAATATTTATAGATTCCGGCTTTCGCCGGAATGACCTATTTATGACTTTTTACGAGTCCGTCAGATAAAAGATTTTCTCTGTGCTCTCTGAGAGCTCTAGTGAACGAAGTGAACCCCGATTAAAGCGTCGGGACAGGCTGGGCGAGAGAATAAAAACATGTATCTCACAGAGCCACAGAGATCACAGAGAAAAAAATTATACTTAATAAAAATATTAAACAAATAATTCACATCAACATCAAACAGGCTTTTTACAAAGGACAAGGAGAATAACAATGTTAAAAATGAACGGAATCACAAAAGTCTATCGTACCAGCGACATTCAAACCACGGCGTTAAACAACATCAACCTCGAAGTAAACCCTGGAGAGTTTGTCGCGGTGATGGGGCCATCGGGATGCGGAAAATCCACCCTGCTCAACATAATCGGCATGCTGGATAATCCTTCAGGAGGCGAATACTATTTTAATGATGAAAATATCGCGGGTTATGACGAATCCAGATTATGCGACATCAGAAAACATAATGTCAGTTTTATCTTCCAGTCATTTAACCTGATCGACGAATTATCGGTCTTCCAGAATATAGAGCTTGCCCTTCTATACCATAAGATTCCATCAAAGGAACGCAGGGAAAGGGTAGAGGAAGTAATGGACAGGGTGGGAATCGCCCATCGCGCAAAGCACATGCCCAGCCAGTTGTCCGGAGGACAGCAGCAAAGGGTCGCGGTCGCCCGCGCTGTAGTGGGAAACCAGCCGCTTATCTTAGCGGATGAGCCCACAGGAAACCTGGATTCGGCCCACGGGCAGGAGGTCATGGAAATGCTTCAGCAATTGAATGATGAGGGCACAACAATCATCATGGTCACTCACAGTAATTCACACGCGGACTTTGCAAAGCGTACTGTAAATCTCTTTGATGGCTCCATTGTTACCCAGAGCAGACGGGTTGATGAGGGAGTTTCAGAGCAGAGAATCAGCGTTTCATAGCGCGATGCTGGTCGAAGATCCCGAGGTTTTGTTCGGG
>CAZJOB010000457.1:0-3200 GCA_964547435.1 uncultured Desulfatiglans sp.
TCGCGGCGACTTGTCAGGGCGTAACTAAAGTGGAGACTGAAGCTTTAGCGGAGACGGACTTGTCAGGGCGAAGCTATAAGCGGAGACTGAAGCTTTAGCGACGGCGGATGGTTGAAAAGGCTTTGCAAAATATCCAGAAAACCCTGTCAATGCCCCTGAATATCCAATAGATGACCGAAAAAATCCATCCATCCTGCTTTCTCAAAAAGAAAAGCGGCGTTTTGTTTATTTTAAAATCAAGTTTCGTAAATTAAGTGATTTGTCCAATGTCAAGGACAGACCCCGATTTTTTCCTTTCACTAATATTCAATTATAGGACGTTAATAGATAACTTTTATTTGTATTTTCTATTATTTATGCTAGGATATAAATCAATTTGAAGGTGATTACTAATGGCGCTTCATTTTGATCAAAGTAAAACGATTCAATATTGGCTTGAAGGGGCTGCATATGATCTTGAAACCGGCAAAAGCTTGTTGCTGGCAGGAAGATACCCATATGCATTATTCTTAGGCCATCTGGCAATTGAAAAGGCACTCAAGGCGCTTGTTGTAAAAAAGACAGGGGAACATGCACCTCATACACATTCTCTTATTCTGTTGATTAAAAAGGCAGACATCAAAACTGATGAGGATTCAATTAATAAACTTGCGGAATTCACCGAATTCAATATCGAAGCCAGATACCCGGATGAAAAAAAAGATTTCTATAAGCAGTGCACTAAGGAATTTGTCATTTCAAAATTCGCAGAGATGGAGGATTTTTATAAATGGTTGATACAAAAATCCGGGAAATGATCAATGATCTGATCAACCTCTTAAAAACAAATGGGATAAAAGTAGAAAAGACATTACTCTATGGTTCCTATGCATCCGGTTTATCTCATGTCAATAGTGATGTGGATGTAGCCATCGTATCTCCGGACTTTGGAAAAAACCGGTTTGAGGAAAAAAAATTTCTTAATAAATTAGCATGGCAAATCGATCCGCGAATTAGCCCAATACCTATATCCTCTGAAGCATTCAATAAAAATACATGGGTCCCTTTAATCCATGAAATAAGACAAAAAGGCATTGAAGTGAGTATTTAGCCTTTCGTGTATTTCGTGTGGTTTGCCTGTCCCACCATCTTGTCGCGGCGACTTGTCAGGGCGTAACTAAAGTGGAGACTGAAGCTTTAGCGGAGACTGAAGCTTTAGCGACGGCGGATGGTTGAAAAGGCTTTGCAAAATAGCCTGAAAACCCTGTCAACGCCCCTGAATATCCAATAGATAACCGAAAAAATCCATCCATCCTGCTTTCTCAAAAAGAAAAGCTGCGTTTTGTTATTTTAAAAGGAAGTTTTGAAAATTAAGATATCTGTCCAATTTCAATGACAGACCCTGATTCACTTCGCTCATTCCTGTTTACGTTTAACAGAATAATTGATACATACCGTTATATTGTTGTATAATACCTTCAAAATATAAAAAATAAGGGAGTAAAAAAGTGCCGGTTATATCGATGTTTTATGGAATTATTATCTCGCTTTATTTTTTTGATAAACGAAAACACCTCCAGCCTCATATCCATGTAAGATATCAGGATGAGGAAGCTGTCATCGCAATCCCTGATGGGATTCTTTTAGAAGGGACTTTAAAATCCGGGAAAATGAAATTAGTGCAGGCTTGGATTGAAATCCATAGAGAAGAACTAATGGCCGATTGGGAATTAGCCTCCCAGGGCCAGGAAGTTTTCAAGATTGAGCCTTTAAAATAGGGAGAACGATCATGAATCCACGTGTAAAAAAGGTAACGCCAAATCCCGATTACACTATTACCCTGCTATTTGAAAATGGGGAAAAAAAGATCTTTAATATGAAGCCGTACCTGGACAAAGGAGTATTCAAAGAGCTTAAAGATATGAAAATCTTTAACTCAGTAAAACCAACCATGGGAACCATATCATGGAAAAACGGGCAGGATTTATGTCCGGATACATTATATCTTGATAGTGTAGAGACAACCTGAAAAGGAAAATAACCACGAAATACACGAAACAGACTAAAGTTTTTATTATCTAAAAAAAATAAATTCATTTTTTTCGTGTATTTCGTGTGGTTTGCCTGTCCCGCCATCTTGTCGCGGCGTAGCTTTAGTGAAGACGGAAGCTTTAGCGGAGACGGACTTGTCAGGGCGAAGCTATAAGCGGAGACTGAAGCTTTAGCGCCGGCGGATGGTTGAAAAGGCTTTCCAAAATATCCTGAAAACCCCATCAATGCCCCTGAATATCCAATAGATGACCAAAAAAACCCACCCACCCTGCTTACTCAAAAAAGAAAAGCGGCGTTTTGTTATTTTAGGGAGTTTCTTAAATTAAGATATCTTTCCAATTTCAGGGGCAGACCCCGGTTTTTCATTTAACCTAAAGAGGATGTACAGCTATTTCCTGGAATGATCTGAAATCGTCGATATTATTGGTAAGAATATTATTTATGCCGTTTGTCAACATGAGTGATACAATCGCAGCATCATGAATTCTTTTGCCTTTTATATCATATGTACTAATCAATTCTATGAGGGTATACAGAGAGTTGAGATCAGGTAAAATCAAAGTGAATTCTTTCCGCATTCTTTCAACGTCTTCTAGTGCTGATTTATTTGAAACAGGCTTTTCAATAAAACCAGGTCTTGTCATAACAACGAGGTATTCTCTAATAATTTGATCACTGATGACTAGAGAATTCACGCTGTCCGTCAGTTCATCAAGTTTTTCCCTGGCTAATTCGCAGAGATCTGATTCTCTGTTGTTGGCATAAATAAGTACATTGGTATCAATAAAAATTGAATCAACGTCCATCATCGCCATATATATCTTCTCTACTTAGGGATTTAACCATAATCTTACCACAATAATGATCTGAATATGAAATTGTCGGAGTCTTTATATTATTGTCATCTAAAGACTTAATGGTGAGTTCTACTTTGCCTTTTTTAAGAGACAGTGTTTCGGGGATCTGAAGTCTACCCTCTTCATCCACATCTGATATGATCCTGATAAGCCCCATAGCTTTTCCTTTTTATATTTAGTAAAGGAATATTAACATAAGGTATTCAATAATAAAATATTTTTTTCATTATTTTCGTGTGCTTCATGGCCACAAAGTTAAAGAAACAGATCTTTCAGCTTCGCCTTATCCCCCTTCAACTCCCCCGGTTCCCC
>CAZJOB010000458.1:0-3199 GCA_964547435.1 uncultured Desulfatiglans sp.
ATGGGCGTCATTCATATGTCCAGACAGGATATAAAAGGAGCCGAGGATCTCTTTCTCAAGGCCATCTATCTCGACCCGGGTCATTACGAGAGCCTGGTTCATATCAGCCTTATCTATCGTCAGAAAGGAGATGAACGAAAGGAGCTGCTCTATCGTGACCGGGCAGAAAGAAATGCAGACGCAACGGGAAATGCCATGAAATCTTTAGAAATGCCCTTCAAAACAAAGAACATCATTCCGGGGGCGAATGGATAGATAAATGGAAGACTTTACTGAAAATTGCTGGAATGAAAAAGGCATATATGGTGATGGATCCTGCAGGGAACTGGCGCATCTGATTCATTGCAGCAGATGTCGGGTCTATTCCCAGGCCGGAAGACAGCACCTTGATCAGGATCTGCCTGAAGGATATCTCGAAGAGCGGACTTCTGTTATAGCCCAACCCAAAGAGATGGCCGGTGTGGAAGGTATGTCTGTTCTGGTATTTAGGGTGTTTGAGGAGTGGTTTGCCATAAAGACCATATTTTTCCAGGAGGCGGGTGATATTACACCCGTTCATACGCTGCCTTTGAAAGTCAACCGTATTTTTCGGGGGATAGTAAACATTAATGGAGAACTCCTTCTGTGCCTTTCCATTGCTGATCTCCTCGGATTGACAACCGGGACTGAGGATAGTAAATCGTCAGTCATACATGAGCGAATGCTGGTAGTCGAATGTAAAGGACAGCGTTTTGTGTTTTCCGTTCATCAGATCCTGGGCGTGCACCGAATCGATCAGGAAAGCCTGAATGAGGTCCCTTCCACATTGTCCCTCTCTGCCAGGTCTCTGTCCAGGGGCATATTCCTTCTTAACGGCCATCATGTGGGTCTTCTGGATGAAGATCGACTGTTTCCGGCAATGACAAGGAGCTTGAATCAATGACATCTCCTCCTATCGATCCCCTCATGCTGAACCTGTTCCGTGTGGAACTTGAAAATAACACCAGGGTACTGGAGGAAGGACTTGTCACAGCCGAGAAGGATCAGTCGCCGGAGCGAATGGAACCCCTCATGCGTGCGGCCCACTCCATCAAGGGCGCAGCCAGGATTGTGGGTTTAAATGCCGCTGTGACCCTTGCTCATGCCATGGAAGATGTTCTATCGGCCGCACAGCATGGGGAAAAAAGACTGACTAGCGAAGCAGTGGACATGCTTCTGAAAGGTAATGATTTTTTTTCAGGTCTTTCCCATCTTGAAATCGATGAATTGCCTGCGGCCCTTGAAAAAGGAACAAATGAAATTCAGGTCATGTCGAATCATCTGCGTACATTCCTGATATCACAGTCTGCCGATTCGCCGGTAACTGTAACACCGGCTTCAACTACTGAAAAACATTCTGAAAAACCAGTCATAACAGAGACTCCTTCTTCCTCACCTGTTTCCGCTGTTCGACAGCGTTCCATGCAGGAGAAGGGAGAAGGCGGGCTGGTTCGCGTCAGGTCGGAAAACATGAATCGTCTCATGGCCCTGGCCGGAGAAAGCCTTGTACAGTCCCAATCAGTAAGAACCGTATATCAGGGCATCCTCAATTTAAAAAAGATGATCGCGGAACTGGAACAGACTCTAAGACACCTTCTTGAAACCTCTAAGAACAGGGAAAACAACACTCTGGATCAAGACATTCAGGAAACTCTTACCGGAATCTCCTTTGCCGAAGAGACTGTCTCCAATGAAATAGTCAGGTTTGAGCGCTTCTCCCGCCGAATGGAATTTCTTTCCAACAGGCTTTACAACGAAGTCATCGACAGCCGCATGGTGCCCTTTTCCGATGGTCTTCACGGCTTTCCCCGAATGGTCAGGGACCTGGCCCGGGAAACAGGCAAACAGGTAAACCTTAATATTGCAGGGGGCAACACACCGGTGGACAGGGAAATACTGGAAAGACTGGAGGCGCCCCTCTCTCACCTGATCCGCAACGCTATAGATCACGGTATAGAACCTCCTGATGTACGCAAGGCTCAAGGCAAGCCTGCTGAGGGAACTATCGTCCTGGAGGCGCGGCATGTCGCAGGCATGTTAAACATTTTGATGACCGACGATGGCCGTGGCATAGATTCTGAGAATCTTCGGGGAAAAGTGGTTGAAAAAGGTTATGTCACCGATGAAATGGCCTCAAACCTGAGCAGCGTTGAACTGTATGAATTCCTTTTTTTGCCTGGTTTCACAACTGCCAGCGCCGTGACTGAGATCTCAGGAAGAGGTGTAGGTCTGGATGTTGTCATGAACATGGTCCATGAAGTCGGCGGTGCTGTGCGCGTTGACTCCAAACCTGGCAGGGGCGCCAGTTTTAACCTGCAGTTGCCTCTAACCCTGTCCGTTTTAAGGGTCCTTCTTCTTTCAATTGCTGAAGAACCCTATGCCCTGCCCCTTTCACGTATTGATCGCGTCCTGTTTCTCGAATCTTCCGATATTATGGAGATCGAAGACCGCCCTTACTGTAATATGGATGGCGAGCATGTGGGCATCCTAGACGCGCGTCAGATCTTTCACCTTTCACATGAAACAGTTCCTTCACCCAGGCATACAGTCGTTATTCTCAGCGACAGACTGAACCGGTATGGCATGGTCGTTGACCGGGTTATCGGTGAGCAGAATCTGGTTGTCCGACCTCTTGACAGCCGTCTGGGAAAGATCCCTAATATAAGCGCCTGCGCCATCCTGGATGACGGTTCCCCTGTTGTCATCTTCGATGTTGACGATCTGGTTCGTTCCATCCATCAGCTTTTGACTGCCGGCAAACTTCAAAAAATCGGAAAAGGCCCTCATACCATAGGAACAGTCAAAAAACGTGTGCTTATTGCTGATGACTCTCTTACAGTGCGTGAAGTGGAGCGCAGGCTTCTTGAATCCGCCGGGTATGAAGTTTTAACGGCAGTTGACGGCGTGGATGGCTGGAATACTCTCACCACCCATCCCTTTGACCTGCTCATCACTGATGTCGACATGCCCCGCATGAACGGCATCGAACTTGTCAGAACCGTCAGGAATGATCCTATTCTTAAGGAAATGCCGGTTATGATTGTCTCTTACAAAGACCGTGAAGAAGACCGATTGCGGGGGCTTGAGGCCGGAGCCAATTATTACCTTACAAAAAGCAGCTTTCATGACGAAGGTTTGCTTACCGCCGTGCGCGATCTGATCGGGGGCCCCTGATGACGCT
>CAZJOB010000459.1:0-1073 GCA_964547435.1 uncultured Desulfatiglans sp.
AGGGGCCGACCTGTGTGTCGGCCCGCCAAGGGTTGCTTATGGGCACATAGCGGGCCGACACAGGGGTCGGCCCCTACAATTAATTTTTCACAATGTGATGTTTCACGGAGACTGTTAAAGACTTTTTAGGAGTTCAACAATGTTGATAATTTTGATTATTTTTTCCACCTTTTTTCAGTGCTTCAAGGAGTTTAAGATATGTGTGACAGGGCTGTAAAATTTACGCTAATTCTTCTCATGTTCATTTTCACTCTTCAGTATTCAATACTTGCCCAGGAAACTCCGCCTGACCATAAAGCGGAAAAACATGATCCGGAACAGGACAACCGGGTGTTATATGAAGATATGCAAAAATTCAAGGAGTTGATGCTTCAATATCAGATGTCACAACGCCGGGAGATTGATGTGAGGGATGTGGAGTTTGAACTGGGAAACAATCCGGCCAGGGGCAGTGTTTCAGCTCCGCTTGTTATAGTTCAGTTTTCCGATTACACATGCCATTATTGCGCCAGACATTCAAAAGAGACATACCCGGAGATATACAAAAGGTATATCGAAACAGGCAAGGTCCGCTATGTTATAATAGACAACCCGCTTCCCGGCAATGAAATAGCTATGAATGCATCAAAAGCGGCCCACTGCGCTGATGAGCAGGGAAAGTTCTGGGAGATGCATCATGAAATGACATCAGACCCCGAAGCTGTTGATGACTTGACTTCAATAGCTGCCTTTATCGAACTCAACACACAACAATTTGATGAGTGTATGAAATCCGGAAAATATACAGAGAAGATAACTGCCAATATATCATTGGCATCAGAACTCGAAATCCCCAGTGTGCCGGGATTTGTTATTGCCTCAGGAGACCCTAAAAATCCACAAAAGGTTAAAGGAATATCTTACATTCGAGGGGCAAAACCCTTCACACACTTCCAGCAGGAAATAGATAAGGCACTGGGTAATTTGACTGAGTAACTGATTCAGATATGTCATTGAAAGGACTGAAATACAGGAAATATTACGAAAATATCATATAAAGGAACAGGAGCAACACATCAGGGTTTGCTCCTGTT
>CAZJOB010000459.1:1173-3191 GCA_964547435.1 uncultured Desulfatiglans sp.
CTTTTTACTATTTACTATTTCCTGTTCACGAACCTTAAGTATCCTTTCATAAACAGCCAATGTATCGGCGGTAGTCTTTTCCCATATAAGCTTCTCTGCCAGTTGCCTCCCCTTTTTAACCAATTCCGCGCGCCTTTCGCTATCCATCAGGCTCAAAAGGGCGTTCGCTATCTCATGAGGATCACGGGGATTTTTAAGAATAACCGCTTCATCTTCATTGATCTTTTCGGCGCATCCCGCATATTCGGGACCGCTGATAACAACCGGAAGACCGGCAGCCATAGCCTCCAGAGGCGCCATCCCCGCCGTTTCTGAAAGGGTCGGCAGTATAAATATATCCGAAAGCGAATAGACCCTTTTTATGTCATTAACAAGGCCAAGAAATGTCACACTGTCTTCAATGCCGAGGGACTTTACCATCCTGTTGTATTTAACTCTTTTCTCTCCTTCTCCGGCAATCAGCAATCTGATGCCCTGCCCCGCTATTAACGCGAATCCCTTAAGAAGTGAGTCAAGCCCTTTTCTCTCAAACTCGGTTCCGACAAATAATATCACTATATCATCTCTTTTAATGCCAAGTTTTAAACGTCCGGACTCACGGACATGATCATTGCACCCCTTTACAAAGAAGGATTCATCCACACCGGGAAACGCCTGGCCGAAATATTCATCCGCTAGGCGGTAATTTTCCTGGACATTTTTTTTGACCTTTTCGGATACGGTTATAAAAACCCTTCCCTTGACAGGGAAAAGCTGCTTTTTCTCAAAAAGCAGATATGTCAGTTTTCTCGGACTTATTGCTGTGGACAGCCAGAGCAAAGCCCTGTGAAGATCACTCTTCTCTTCCGTAATGTAACTGCGGAAACAGAAGCAGTGCATCGTGAGGGCATCAAAATACAAGGCCCTCTCGTGCGAATGGATGATATCAAAGGATTGATCCAGAAGCCTTTGTGTGGAACGGGAAAACATGATCTGGTTGATAAAATTAGGCTTCTTAACGAGCCTGGGCACCTTGTGAAATATTATGTTCTCCGGCCCGTTCCAGTCCCATTCATGGGCAAACACATGCACCTCATGTTCACGCGCCAGTCTTCTTGATACCTCGACACAATACCTCTCCATTCCACCGGATGTAAAAAATCTTCTTACCAGTATGGCTATCTTTAATCTCTTTCCGGTATTATTATCGATCATTTGAAATCATCTTTTCCGGGAGCCTTATCCCAGCATAACTGTTTTTCCGTGGATTTTGAATAGCGGTAGAAGGTAACCTCAGAATTACTCAATGCAATAACAAACCCTGCCCACCCGTCCAGAAAGCCACGTTTCATGATATAGGGCTGAATAAAGGCCGCGATTCCATGACTTAAGGCCTTTATCATGCTGCCTTTTACTCCATTTCTGATCAATTTTTCAGAACCCAGGGTTGAATAGCGGTTTATCTTATGCAGCAATTGTTCAAGATTGCGGAACGGCAACTGCCATATGGGGTTTTTAAGATACCCTGCGCTTCCATTCACAGAATAACCTTCATGCACTTCATCTTCTTCCTCGAATATGAGTGCGCCCTTTCGAAATAACTGCGGCTGCCGGTAGTCAGGGTACCAGCCTGAATGTTTTATCCACCTTCCCATAAACCAGTTTCTTCTGGGGACATAATATGCGTCAAAAGGATCATCTTTTTCGGTAACAGAGCGTATCTCACGGGCTGTTTCAGGAGTGCAGCGTTCATCTGCATCCAGACTGAATATCCAGTCATGGCTGCACGCGGCAATCGCGGAATTGCGAAGTCTGCCAAAACCCTCAAATGGCACTGTGACAACAGACGCTCCCAGTGATTCGGCTATTTTGACAGTTGAGTCGGTGCTGTTGGAATCTACAACCAGCACCTCGTCTGCCCAGGCCACACTTTTTACAGCGTCTTCTATCTTCGCCTCCTCGTTATAGGAGAGAATATACGCAGAAATTTCAGGCATAATAGCTACCTTAAGAATAGATTTTTCAAAAATATAGGAGAC
>CAZJOB010000460.1:0-3184 GCA_964547435.1 uncultured Desulfatiglans sp.
TAAAAGGAAAGATAACCTGTTGTCAATTATTGAATAGGGCCTATGTAATTTCTGTCAAATAAGTGCCTTAATTCGAAGATCATGTATAACTATTTTTTTTGCAAAGGGCCTTTATATGTGATAATTACAAAAAAAAGTATCTTTCGGCTTATAAAGAGATTAAATGAAAAAGGGAAACACATGGACCGACCACTACACACGACGGGCAAAAGAAGAAAACTGGCTCGCAAGATCAGTCTATAAGCTGGAGGAGATAGATAGAAGGTTCAGGTTGCTCAAGCCGGGTAATCGCGTGATTGATCTTGGCTGCTCTCCGGGATCATGGTCCCAGTACTGCATCAGACAGGTTAAAGGCGATGGAGAAGTAATCGGTATTGACTGCAATGACCCCGGTGGTTTTTCCGCGCCGAATTTCACTTATATTCATGCGGATATTCTGAACATGGAACCTGAATGGCTCAAACAGAAGACAGGAGAGGTTGATCTGGTTATCAGCGATCTGGCTCCCAGTACAACGGGTATCAGAATAACAGACACCAGCAGGTCCCTGGAACTGGCAGAAAAGGCCTATAAAATTGCTGTTTTCCTGTTGAAAAAGAGAGGTCATTTTCTGTGCAAGATATTTGAAGGTGCGGATTTAAAAGAGTTTAAAAAGGATGTCTCAAAGCATTTTGAAGAGACACACCTTATAAGGCCTTCAGCGGTGCGTAAAAGAAGCAAGGAGATATATCTTTTGGGATACAAATATGTAATATAATCAGGAGGAAAAAAATGTCCGGTCATTCCAAATGGAGTTCAATTAAGCATAAAAAAGGGGCGGCTGACGCTAAGAGAGGCAGGATCTTTACAAAACTAATCAAGGAGATAACAGTAGCGGCGCGTATGGGGGGTGGCGATTCTGATGGAAATCCCCGCCTTCGAACAGCGGTGCTTGCCGCAAAGGCGGAAAATATGCCCAAGGACAATATTGAAAGGGCAATCAAGAAGGGAACAGGGGAGCTTGAAGGGGTATCCTATGAAGAGGTAACTTATGAAGGATATGGCCCGGGCGGCGTCGCCATGCTAATAGAGGGCCTTACGGACAATAAAAACAGGACTGTCGCCGATATTAAGCATATACTGGATCGTCACGGGGGAAACCTGGGTGAACCGGGTTGTGTTGCCTGGATGTTTGAGAACAGGGGGATGATAATCTTCGAGAGCGATAAGGTTGAGGAAGAAAAGCTGCTGGAAACAGCACTGGAGGCAGGCGCGGAAGATGTTAAGGAGGAGGATTCCGAATTTGAAGTTACAATGTCGCCCTCTGATTTTGAAGGGGTTAAGAATGCCTTTGATGAAGCAGGCATGACTTACAGTGTCGCTGAAATAAGTATGGTTCCCAAGAATACTATCAAGCTAGAGGGAAAAAAGGCGGAGCAGATGCTGAATCTTATGGAGGCATTGGAAGACAACGACGATGTAAGCCACGTCTATGCCAATTTTGATATACCGGATGAGGTAATGGAGGCCATAGGCTGATGCTTGTGCTGGGGGTGGATCCCGGTTCAATGGTGACCGGGTACGGCCTTGTGGAGAAAGTAGATAACCGGATTATCTGCGTAAAGGCAGGTTCTATCAGTTCAGGAGGAAAGGTTCCATTCTACGAAAGGATATATAAAATATTTGTCTCGATGACGAATATAATGCAGCAGTATCATCCCGCAGAGATGGCTATTGAGGACCTTTTTTTCGCCAAGAACGTAAAGAGCTCCCTTAAACTTGGACACGCAAGAGGTGCGGCCCTTATTGCAGCAGCCCATTGCGGAATAAAGATATTTGAATACACCCCTCTGGAAATAAAAAAATCAATCGTGGGATACGGAAGGGCTACCAAGGAACAGGTTCAATCCATGGTGCAGATGATGTTAAAACTTCCCTCGAAACTGGGACCTGACACCTCTGACGCGCTTGCTGCGGCGATATGTCACATTAACTGGACAAGGTTTGAAAAGAGATGATTGCTCACTTGAAAGGCGTGTTACTGAAAAAAACAACCGATTCATTAATTATCGATATCAACGGTGTGGGTTATGAGGTGTTTGTACCCCTTTCCACCTTCTACACCCTGCCTGAAGAGGATGAAAGGATTAGTCTTAATATATACACACATGTCAAGGAAGACGCCTTTGTCCTGTTCGGGTTTAAAACGATCCTGGAAAAAAGGATCTTTCGCCTCCTGATCTCTGTTTCCGGAATAGGCCCAAGGCTGGCAATCAATATCCTGTCCGGGATAGGCCCCGTTGATCTGATTGAGGCAATTGCTCATGGTGATGTCGTAAAATTGCAGTCCATTCCGGGAATTGGCAAAAAGACAGCCGAAAGAATAGCCCTTGAATTGAAGGATAAAGCCGGAAAAATCGGGTCAGATCTCAACGTTCCCCTCATAAAGGCCCGGACCCCGGAAGACAAAACTGTTTTCGATGATGCCCTGTCAGCCCTTATTAACCTTGGCTATCAGACTAAATCCGCTAAAATAGCAGTAGAAAAAGCGGTCTCCCTGCTGGCGGATGATACAGTATCCCTGGAAATTGTCATAAAGGAGGCGCTTAGGCAGCTTGCATAGCCGGAGAAAATTTTTATGGAAGACCTTGATGAAAGAATAATAGCAACGGAATTACAGCCGGATGAGATTCCAGCCGAAACCAGTTTAAGACCGACCTGTCTGGATGAATACATCGGACAGGATGAGGTCAAGAGAAACCTCAAGGTTTATATTGAAGCGGCAAAGGCACGCTCAGACGCCCTTGACCATGTATTGTTCCACGGTTCTCCAGGCCTTGGAAAGACATCTCTGGCGCATGTGATCGCCTATGAACTCGGGGTGAACATCAACAGCACCTCCGGCCCTGTTATTGAGCGGGCGGGAGACCTGGCTGCCATATTAACAAGTCTTCAGCCAAGGGATGTCCTGTTTATCGATGAGGTTCACCGCCTTAATCATGTTGTTGAGGAGATACTCTATCCGGCGATGGAGGATTTTCAGCTTGATATTATAATAGGTCAGGGACCATCCGCCCGCACAATGAAGATTCCTCTTCAGCCCTTTACACTTGTGGGGGCTACAACCCGAACCGGTCTCCTTACCCCTCCTTTACGCGAACGGTTCGGGGTTATTCAAAGGGTGGAGTTTTACAGCCCGGATGAT
>CAZJOB010000461.1:0-3171 GCA_964547435.1 uncultured Desulfatiglans sp.
TCAATCCGTTGCGTCGTATCTGTTTCAATGCTTACTGAGGGGTGGGATGCCAACACCGTTACACATGTATTAGGGATACGCGCCTTTGGTACGCAATTACTTTGTGAACAGGTCATAGGGCGCGCCCTTCGCCGCCAATCCTATGATCTTAATGAAGAAAATCTTTTTAATGTCGAATATGCGGATATGCTTGGAATACCATTCGACTTTACTGCAAAACCGGTTATCGCCCCGCCACAACCGCCAAGAGAAACCATTCATGTTAAGGCTGTCAGGCCAGACCGCAATCATCTCGAAATACAATTCCCACGGGTCCAGGGGTATCGTGTTGAATTACCGGAGGAAAGATTAACAGCAAAATTCAATGAGGATTCTATACTTGAGTTGACACCAAATATAGTCGGCCCTTCAATCACAAAGAATTCAGGAATAATTGGTGAATCTGTTGATCTAAACCTGGAACATTTAGAAGACATGAGACGGTCCACACTGCTATTTCATGTTGCCAAACGTTTATTATATACAAAATGGAGAGATCCGGGAGAAGACCCTAAACTACATCTATTCGGACAACTAAAACGAATCACCAGGCAATGGCTCGATACATGTCTTGTTTGCAAAGGAGGGACCTATCCTGCACAACTGATGTATCAGGAGCTTGCAGACATGGCCTGTGAAAGAATCACCGCCGGGATTACCCGATCTATGGCTCACGAAACTCCCATTAAGGCTGTACTTGATCCATACAACCCCACTGGCTCTACAATGTTTGTCAATTTTAACACTTCAAAAACAAACCGATGGGAAACAGATAGTCGTAGATGCCATGTGAATTGGGTAATACTTGATAGTGACTGGGAGGCTGAATTTTGCAGGGTTGCCGAATCTCATCCAAAGGTTAAGGCATATGTTAAGAATCATAGCCTTGGGTTAGAAGTCCCATATAAATATGGCTCTGAGATGCGCACCTATCGCCCTGATTTCATTGTTCAGATAGATGACGGGCATGATGACCCTCTGAATCTGATTGTAGAAATCAAGGGATACAGGCAGGAAGACGCCAAAGAAAAAAAGGCGACTATGGAGAACTACTGGATACCGGGCGTAAATAATCATAAAAACTATGGGCGCTGGGCATTTGCCGAATTCACGGAGGTATATCAAATAGAGTCGGACTTCAAGGCAAAGGTTGAAGCCGAATTCAATAAAATGATCAACAACATCACCAGATAATATTTTATATTGGGTTTCCCATGCGCATAAATACATTTACATCAAAAAAATATTAATAAGGTAAGGGGTTAAAGATGGATATCACAAATAATGTATATTGTGATGAATCTTGTCACCTTGAACATGACCATCAGAACATTATGGTGCTGGGTGCGGTTTGGTGTCTTTCAGAAAAAGTTCGCGAAATATCAAACAGACTTCGTGAAATAAAAATCAAGCACGGAAGAAAGTCCACCTTCGAATCAAAATGGACCAAGGTATCTCCCGGTGGTAAAGCCCTTTATCTTGATCTGTTGGATTATTTTTTTGATGATGATGATCTTCATTTCAGGGCCTTAATCGTCCCTGATAAGTCACTTTTACGACACAACGATTTTAATCAGGATCATGATACATGGTATTACAAAATGTATTTTGACATGATAAAAATAATCCTTAATCCTGATTCAAAATATCGCATATATATTGATATAAAAGATACCAGGAGTTCAGATAAAATTGCCAAACTGTATAATGTCCTCTGTAATAATATGATGGATTTCTCAAGAAAAATAATTGAGCGTGTACAGGTCATCCGTTCTGAGGAGGCTGAAATATTGCAGCTTGCTGATCTGTTAATTGGTATTTTATCCTACAAAAACAGAGGCCTTTTAACGAACGCTGGGAAACTTGCTCTTGTTGAAAGGATGCAGAAGAGATCAGGTTTATCTTTAACTCAAACAACCCTTCCTCTTGCCTCTAAAGTTAACATTTTTAAATGGCATGCATCAGGGAGAATGGAATGATGTCAAAACCTGAATGGCTGCCTGATTTAATATCTGTCAATGGTGAATGGCAGGAGGTTTGTTCAAGGCTTTATGGCATTTTCCAGAATGATTTTCATAAAACTGAAAGACATTATCAAAACAGACTTTTGTGGTGGGATAGAAGAATTCTTGATGGTGAATACGAAGAAGGTTTTTGGCACCTTATCACCAAAGACGACAAAGATAATAACGAGAGGCTTTTTGATCCAAGACGCGCTGAAAGGCTCCCCTGGTGTGGTCCGACTGTTTCAAATCATGATGATTGTGCAGTCAAGGCATGGGAGTATATAGAGCGTTCAAAAAGAATACGCACTTATGTGTGGCTTGAAACCTATGATTACGTGATCATCCTGGAAAAAAGGAGCATCGGTAAAAGAGATATTGTGTTTTTAATTACTGCTTATTATGTAGATGGTGAATCAACTAGGAGAAGTTTAAATAGAAAATATCAGGAAAGATTGGGCTAAAATGCAAGAACCGCCCATAAAGAGCGGTTCAAGATCTCCTTCTACACTATGGCAGATGAGGCTGGAACAAAAATAAGCTTTTTTGAAAAAAATGTCAATTAATTTTAAGGTTAACCTGGTTCGCACGGCCTCCATGGGAAACAAGACATAAACAGGATAAACATGACATCTTCTCATTTTAGTAAAGAGAAATGATTGGTAAAAGGGCCAAAATGGGGACAATGGGGACATTGATTTAGATATTTATGAACCCGTCATAAACCCGTCAAACCCATCATTAAGTGTGTTTTTGAAAAGATATAATGGGGCCATAAAGGGGCCAATTGGGCCATGATACTGTACAAAGAGTATATCCGATGGGGGACAGAGAAATGGCTCATAAATGGCTCAAATGGCTCATAAGTTAATAGAAATATAGGGCTCACAAACGACTCAAAGGACTCAAAATAGATATAGACTAATAGCAAAATAATTATTCAGGAATACACTCATGCAGAAAAATAAGAATTCAAAATCAATAAAATCGGTTGAGACCATCACTCATGACGAGGCAACTCGTAAGAATATTCCCACAGCCGAATTCCAGTCTTTAATGCGCAAGACAGAGGAAAACCCCATTCGTGTTGCCTATGAGCGCCGCAACCGGGATCTTGACCCTCAGCTTG
>CAZJOB010000462.1:0-943 GCA_964547435.1 uncultured Desulfatiglans sp.
TGAAATTGCTCAGCTTCTCAAAAGATTTTTCTTCGCCCTTTGAAAGGAGATTGCCCAGAATATCATCAGCCTTTTTTGTATCAAAGGCCTTTGGGACAGTCTTCTGCAGAAAATCCTTTCCGCTGATACCCATGCTTCCGTCTCCCATTTCCCTGGAAAATTCGTCCATAACAGCGGATACTGTCTTTGAATCCACCTTTTTAACCTGCGCCATCTGTTCGGCCAGGACCTTTACCTCTCTGTCGTCAAGGTGCTGGAAAACGCGGGCTGTAAAATCTTCGCCCATTACCATGAGAAATATCGCAGCTTTCCTTGTACCTGTCAGAAATGACACTTTTGATTCCAATTAAGACACCTCATTTAGCCAGGTCTTGATTATATCCGCGGCCATATCAGGATTATTCTTGGTCGCTTCAAGCAGTTTCATTTTACTGTTTTGTCTGACCTGAAGTTCCGCTTTTCCTTCATTCTCGATTTCATCCAGCCGGGTCGCTCCCTGAGGAAGCGCCCGCGTTGTAACATATTCACTGGTCTGACTTAGCCATCTCTTAAAAGGTTTAATTGCGATAAAGAAAAAGAGGATAACCAGAAAAACATTCATAAGAGGTTTGCCGCCCTTTTTCAGGTAGCCCAGCCACCCTTCGGTTTCCACCGCGTTCATTGCTGTGACCGGCATTGACTCCTTCTGCATATCAAAAGCCACATTGGTCACTGTTACCTGATCTCCCCTGTTTTCATCAAATCCGATAGCCTTTTTGACTATATCCTCAAATGTCCTCATCTCTCTCCGGTCTCTCGGAACAAATTCCCTGATTTCATTTCCGTTTTCATCAGTCTTCATTGTGTATGGACCGTCTATTATAACCGCGGCGGTCAGACGTTTAATCTCTCCCGAGGCATCTATGACCTGCCTGTTTACCCTGTTTATTTCATAATTGATCAC
>CAZJOB010000462.1:953-3160 GCA_964547435.1 uncultured Desulfatiglans sp.
CCGACTGTAACCGCCTCTTCCTGACCCTGAACCTGGTATCTGAGATCAGGCGATCCCGAAGGTGTCCTGTCGCCTTCTGAAGAATTCTCCTTCTGATGCGTTTCACTTCGTATTACCGCGCTTTCGGGGTCAAATTTTTCTTCGGAGATATTAACCCTCTTAAGATCAACTTCTGCAGAAACCCTTGCCACAACGCTGTTAAAACCGACAACCGGCTGCAGCAGTGTTTCAATCTGTTTTTCGTAGTTATTTTCAAGGTTTTTACGATATTCAAACTGGCTTCGGCTGAGGTCTCCTACACTATCCCCGTCAGAGCCTTTCAGGAGCATTCCTTCGGCCATATCAACGAGTGTGACATTTTCTGGTTTCAAACCTTCCACTGCACAGGTAACAAGGTTTATAATACCCTGCAGATGTCTCTGGGTGAGAGTCTTGCCTGGATTCTGTCTTATAACAATGGAGGCGGATGCCGGTTTTTCAGGCTCTGCAAAAAGAGAATCGCCTGCCGGCACTATGTGAACCCTGGCATGGGAAATAGAATCAAGATCCATGATAGTCCTGGCAAGTTCCCCCTGAGTGGCCTGCTGATACCTCATCTTCTGCACAAATTCAGTGGTTCCAAAGGTTATATTGTCAAATATCTCAAAGCCGACAATGCCCCCCCTCGGGATCCCCTCACTGGCCATATCCAGCCTGACCTGATAAACCATATCGCTAGGGACCAGGATAGCGCGGCCGCTGTCCTTCAGTTGAAACGGAGTGCGGTTCTCTCTAAGCTTTTCAGATATCTTGGCCGCGTCTGCCGTATCCAGGTTTGAAAAGAGGACCTGATAATCGGGCCTGTTGGTGTACATCATGAGGGCCGCGAAACCGCCTATGACCAGACTCAGGACAACAAGAAAGGATATCTTTTTCCCTGTTGGTATAGCCTTGAACACTTGTATTATGTTTTCAGTAGATTGAGCCATATCCGCTCCTTTTTACTAAAAAATTGTATTTTTAGGGATGCTGCTGATTAAAAACTCATTCTCGAAATTTCCTGATACGCCTCCAGGAGCTTATTCCTCACCTGGATAAGAAACTTCAGGGATATTCCCGCCTTTTCTGAAGCAATCATCACTTCGTGCAGACTCCGGTTTTTACCGGTTGCAAAATCCTCTGTTTTTTGCGCTGATTCCTTTAATTCGCTATCCACACGAGAGATCAGAGACTTGAGTGTATCCTCAAAGCCATTGTCTAAAGCGCTCTCATTTTTTTTGCCATAGGCAATTAAAGGGGGGGTGCTGTTCAGATGTCCGATTGGGTCCATTTTTCAACTCCTTAACGGCCTATTTCAAGGGCCCTTAACGCCATATCCTTGGCGGCCTTGATTGCCGAGGCATTGGCTTCATATGAACGGTTGGCGTTAAGCATCTGTACCATCTCCTCCACCATGTTGACATTGGGAAGATACAGGTAGCCGTTTTCATCAGCGTCCGGATGAGAGGGATCGAATACCTTTTTAAAGTCACCCCCTACCGGGACTATTTTGGTCACCTCAACGCCGTACACCTCTTTTTCAAGGGATTTTTTGAACGTGCCCTCAAAAGAATCATCAACTGAAGCGGTGCGGAATATCGTTGTTTTTCTCCTGTAGGGCGTTCCCTCTTCCGTCTTTGTGGTATTGGCGTTGGCCAGGTTTGTTGATATTACATTTAATCTGGCCCGCTGGGCGGTCATTCCGCTTGATGAAATATCCATGCATTTAAATAAATCCATGATTACCTCCCTGTCCCATCAATTACTGTTTTCAGGGCCAGAAGCCTGTTGGAAAGAAGCCTTGCAGTGGCCTCGTACAAAAGGTTATTCTGGGCCATTTTGGCCATTTCGGAATCAATGTTCAGTTCTGTTGTCTTTGACTCTGTAATCATCATCTTGGGGTTGAAATCTTCTTTCATAATCCCGGAATCGCCTGAAAGATGAGAAGGGTTTGTCCTTCGAACCCGGGTATATGTCGTATCCATTGCCCTCTGAAGTTCTTTTTCAAAATCTATATCCTTTGGCCTGTATCCGGGCGTATCGATATTTGCCAGGTTTCCCGATATAACCTCCTGTCTGGCGCTGTGTATATCAAGGGCCTTTGACAGAAGTGATGTCGTTTTGTTCATGAACATGCCTTTAATATTTATATCGACCATCTTCATCCTCCATTTGTTATATCTATACGC
>CAZJOB010000463.1:0-3145 GCA_964547435.1 uncultured Desulfatiglans sp.
GTCATGAGGGGGGCGTCTGTTATGCTTATAAGCGGCCCCACCGCGCTTACCCCTCCCAGGGAAGTGGATTTTTATCCGGTAAAAAGCGCTGAAGAGATGAAAAAAGAGGTCTTCAGCTTAGCAGTGAATATGGATGTAATTATAAAGGCTGCCGCTGTTGCGGATTACAGGCCTGAAAAGGCGTCGGACGAAAAGATCAAGAAAAAGGATGACAGGTTGTCTATTGATCTTGTAAGGAACCCGGACATCCTTTTGGAGCTTGGCAGGGAAAAATCTGAAAACAGATATATGCTTGTAGGCTTTGCCGCTGAAACCGGCAATCTTGTTTCAAATGCCAGGGAAAAGCTCAAGGCCAAAAATCTGGACATGATTATTCTTAATGATGTAACAAAAAAAGACTCAGGTTTTGACGTGGACACAAACCGGGTAAGGATCATTTACATGAACGGGCATGAAGAGGATCTCGATCTTATGACAAAGGCAGAACTGGCGCACAGAATACTGGACAGGATTATTGATTTAAGGAAAAAGACAAAATGAATCCAGCCGCTGAAGTGAGAGAAATTGTAAGAGAGATGAATACCCTTATAACCGCAAACAGGGATATGGGCATTGATTTTTCAGGATACACAAAGGAGATTCAGAAGTTTCTGACTGAGGACAGGGTTCAGACCCAAACCCTGAATGATCTGAGGGAAAGAATCGGGGAATGCACAAGATGCGGACTGGCAAAGGGAAGAAAAAACCTGGTATTCGGAGAAGGCTCCGAAAGGGCGAAACTGGTCTTTGTGGGTGAAGGTCCGGGCCATGACGAGGACATCGCCGGCAGACCCTTTGTGGGAGAGGCAGGTAAACTCCTTACAAAAATTATAGAGAACGGAATGGGGCTTAAGAGAGAGGATGTATATATATGCAATGTGGTTAAATGCCATCCGCCCGGAAACCGTGATCCTGAAAAGGGCGAGATAGAGGCATGTTTACCCTTTCTGCTGGAACAGCTTAAGATTATCAGGCCGCAGGTTATATGCACCCTGGGAAGGATAGCAGCCCAGGCCCTGCTCGAAAGGGCGTTCAAGATAACGCAGGAAAGAGGAAAATGGCTCTCCTTTTCAAATATTCCATTAATGCCGACTTACCACCCGGCCTATATCATCAGAAATCCGGGCAGACAAAATCAGTTAAAAGCGGAAGTCTGGCAGGATATACAGGCAATAATGTCCCGTCTGGGACTGGAGGTGAAAAAAAATGTCTGATTTTATTAAAACCCTGTTAATTCTCATCTTTTCAGGGCTGTTTTTCGCGTCTTACACCCCGAATGCCAATGCCGCGCGTCATGCCATGGTCATTGACCTGGAAGGCCCTGTAAGTTCGGGCGCTTCGGTATTTCTTACCAGAGGGATAAAAGAGGCTGAAAGCAGTGGATCCGCCCTGGTGATAATTCGTCTGGACACACCTGGCGGCCTGAGTGCATCCATGAAAACAATGGCAAAAACAATCCTTAATTCACCGGTTCCGGTCGTTGTCTATGTCTCACCCGGAGGCGCCAGCGCTGCCTCAGCCGGGGTGCTGATTACCATATCCGCCCATGTGGCTGCTATGGCTCCGGGGACCAATATAGGCGCGGCACACCCTATTCAGGGCGATGGCTCCGATATTCAAAAGAACCTTGAAACAAAGGTCGTAAACGATATGGTGTCATACTCCAGGGGAATCGCGGATATAAAGGGAAGAAATGCTGATTGGGTGGAGAGCGCCATACGTGAAAGCGTTTCCATAACCTCTGATGAGGCGGTGAGCAATAATGTCGTCGACCTGATTGCATCCGACATGGAGGAACTGCTCGAAAAGATTCACGGCAGAGAGGTCGAGGTTAAAAGCAATAAAATCACCCTTGACACAAAGGATCTGGCATTCGTATATTTTGCACCCCGGGCCATAGACAAGATACTCATGCTGTTGAGCGACCCGACAATCATGGCCATTCTTTTCAGTATAGGGCTTCTGGGCCTGGGATTTGAGATAACCCATCCCGGGGCCATCTTTCCGGGGGTGATCGGGGCCATATCCCTTATACTGGCCTTTTTTGCCATGCAGACCCTGCCAGTGGATTACGCAGGCCTCATGCTGATATGTCTGGCGGTTGTCCTGTTCCTGGCAGAGATAAAGATAACCAGTTACGGGCTCCTTTCTCTTGGAGGCATTATATCCCTGATCCTTGGAAGCATGATGTTTTTCGAGGACCTGGGCGTAAGTTATTTTGTCATTATTCCCTTTATTGTCGTCATTGCTGGGTTTTTTATCTTTATCGCCTGGCTTGTCGTGCGGGCCCATACCTCAAGAGTCAAAGGAGGGGCAGAGGGCCTTATAGGCGAAACCGGAGTCGTAATGGAGGCAATTGACAGGGAAGGACTCATCTTTGTGCATGGTGAATACTGGAAGGCCGAAAGCGATGAAAGGATTGAACAGAATGAAAAAGTCAGAGTAATTGAGATGAAGGGACTTGTATTAAAGGTGGAAAGAATATAAACCCATTTTCTAGGAGGTAAAACATGAATCCATTCTATATCCTGTTTATCATAGTTGTCGTGGCTGTTGTATGGTCGGCCATACGAATACTGAAAGAGTATGAAAGAGGTGTAATCTTCAGGCTTGGAAGGGTCATAAAGACCAAAGGGCCCGGCATCATCTTACTCATTCCGGTTATCGATAAGATGGTAAAGGTGAGTCTGCGTCTTGTTACCATGGATGTGCCCCCGCAGGATGTTATCACAAAGGACAATGTGTCGGTAAAGGTGAATGCAGTGATCTATTTCAGGGTCATGGACCCAACGAACGCCATAATAGAGGTGGAAAACTTCCTGTTTGCCACATCACAGCTTGCCCAGACCACCCTCAGAAGCGTATGCGGTCAGGTGGAACTGGATGATCTTCTCTCAGAGAGAGAAAAGATAAACAAACAGCTTCAGACTATTCTTGACAAACATACCGACCCATGGGGTATTAAGGTATCGACAGTTGAGGTGAAGCATATTGACCTCCCCCAGGAGATGCAGAGGGCGATGGCGAAACAGGCCGAGGCCGAAAGGGAGAGAAGGGCCAAGGTCATCAATGCCGAAGGTGAATTCCAGGCAGCCAACAAGCTGAC
>CAZJOB010000464.1:0-3121 GCA_964547435.1 uncultured Desulfatiglans sp.
AAAAATTCGAGGATCTTCACTGCCTGTAACCGCATCTATGGCGTTAAGAATAAGGTTTATCATTACCTGTTCCATAAGGTCGGGATCAGCGGTCAGTTCAAGGGTCTCCGGTTCAACCTTCCAATCAAAGGCAATGCTGTTTTCCGATAATCTCTGATTCATGAGTCTTTCTATTCGTGTAAAGAATTCCTTTATCAGCAGGATCCTGACCCTGGGTTTTGGTATAAGCGTCATATCACGGTAGTTGCTCACAAATTTTGCCAGCCCCTCGCTCCTTCGGTGGATGGTATTAAGGGCGTCGGCCATGTCTTCAAGCTCATCAGGATCAATATTATCTCTTATTTTCTTTTCATCATTTACAATGTTGTCAAGCAGGGTGGCGGTCATGGAAGATATGGGGGTTATGGAGTTCATTATCTCATGGGTAAGTATTCTAATAAGATTCTGCCACGCCTCCAGTTCTTTCTCCTCAAGCTCTTCCTGAATATTCTGAATGGAAATCAGCGTATACTCATTTTCCAACAGAAGAAAGGTGTGGGCAAACACGGAAAGGTGTCTGGTATCACCATGTGCTTCCATTTTAATAAGCTTTTTGCCTCCTCCTCTGAGCTCCATCAGGGTGCTGATAAATTCCGGGAAGGTCTCTTTTATGTCATTGATATTTCTCAGGACGCCTGACCTGAGAAGCTTTTTGGCGGCGTTGTTGACAAGTTCCACAGTTCCGTCTGGTCTGTAGACAATAAGGCCCGTGTTAACGTGCTGTATTATGGTGTTAAGATACCTTGCGTTGACCTCTTTTTCAGATCGCGATGCCTGCAACTTTGTTATTACCTGGCTGAATGCCTCCTTCAGTTCATTAAAAGATGTGCCCAGCCCCTTGCTGGTGAATGCCTGAGAGGTGTCATCATATTTTATTGAAAGAAGGAACCGGCTCAGATCCCTGTTTGTCTTTTCCACAAAATAGATAAGAGAGAAGACCTGGCAGGCGCCAAGGACAGCGACAGACACAGTCACAAATATGAAATCAGTCTTAAAGATGCACCAGGCGAGTAAAACCAGGGTGGCTGTGAGAAGTAGAACCCTGAAGATGATTTTGAATTTGAAAGACCTTATTAACATTGTTTACTCTGCTCCTGAGTTACAGATGCCGGTTACTGGTTACAGGATACTGGATACTGGATACTAGATCCTTGATGCTGGATACTAGATCCTTGATATATAGATAATGGTTTCTGGATACTTGATTCCGGGTGCCGGTTCTTTTTGTGCTGGCATTTTATCCGGCACCCAGCATCCAGTATCCAGTATCAGAGAATCTCACGCACATTTGTGTCGGAAATATACAAGAGTTTGTTTGGAGTCGATGCCTCGCATCTCATCCCCTAAATCCCATATTTTTCCATTCGCCGGTAAAGCGACCCCCTTGTAAGGCCCAGTTCATCGGCAGCCTGGCTTACATTGCCCCTGTATTTTTTCAAAGCCTTGCTTATAACTGTTTTTTCAACAGCCTCAAGATTATAGCTGTCGAAGATAAACTCTTCATGACCTGTTCGGGTCTGTGAAAAGAAAAAATCCTCCGGTTTCAGTTCCATGGATTCACTCAAGATAACAGCCCTCTCCATGCAGTGCTGAAGTTCTCTAACATTTCCGGGCCAGTGGTATGTCATGAGTTTATTCATTGTGGAGGAGTGAATGCCTTTAACAGGTTTATTGTATTTTCTGCAGTAGTTTTCAAGAAAATATTCCGCCAGAAGCCGAAGGTCTTCTCCTCTGTCCCTCAGGGGCGGCAGATGTATCTCAACGGTGTTTATTCTGTAGAGCAGGTCCTGCCTGAATTCATTCCTGTGCACCATATCTGTGATATCCACATTGGTGGCGCATATAAGCCTTATGTCAACAGGCACGGTCCTGTTTGATCCGAGTCTTACTACCTGTCTGGATTCAATTGCGCGGAGTATCTTTGCCTGCATTGCCAGGGGAAGATTGGCTATCTCATCCAGAAAAAGGGTGCCGCCGGAAGCCACTTCAAAGCGGCCCGCCCTGTCGGTTTTTGCGTCAGTGAATGCCCCTTTTACATGCCCGAACAGTTCGCTTTCAAACAGTGTTTCACTTATTGACCCCATATCGACGCTGATGAAAACCTCATTGCTTCTGACAGAGTGACGATGGAGCGACCGGGCCACAAGTTCCTTGCCTGTGCCGTTTTCGCCAAGGATGAGGACATTGGCATCTGTTTTTGCCACCTTCAGTATAGTATCATATACCTTCTGCATTGCAGGTGAAGACCCGATGAATTCACTGAAGGGCTGATTCATGTCTGCGCTTAACTGTTCCTGCCTTGATCTGAGGCTGGCTACTTCCTGTCTTGTTTTATAAAGATTGCCAGCGGCAGATACAGTGGCAAGGAGTTTCTCATTCTGCCAGGGTTTAAGAACAAAATCAGTAGCCCCCTGCTTAACAGCGGTTACAGCGAGGTTCACATCTCCAAACGCGGTAATCATTATAACAACTGCGGAAGGGTCGATCTCAAGAATCCGGGAAAGCCAGTGCAGACCCTCCTGGCCGCTTGTGACGTCCCTGGTGAAATTCATGTCCAGCAGGATAACATCATAGGTATTGTTCAACAGCAGCGAGGGGATATTTTCAGGATTCTTTTCAGTATGAATGGATGTGACATACTTCTTGAGAAACATGCGAGCGGCCTTAAGCACATCTTCATCATCGTCAACGATCAGTATTTTTCCAAGTTTCTCTGCCATCAATCGCCTCATTTAAAGTATTTTCACTGGGGTGACTTTTTTGGTTAAAACGAGTTTTTAGACTCCAAATGGTATACATTTCTAGCTTGTTCATATCAATATTAAAATAGAACAGGTTAATTGTCTCGTATGTAAAATTTGGCTCCTCATAAGAATATATGGATTAAGAAAGTTATAAAGTTAATTTTATTCCATTAATATCAGAAAGTTGCAGAACAATTTTGTCTGATTGTATTATATCGAAATACAAGGACTTCACCTGATGATGTTACATTGATCGAATATCTTTTGTAAACTTCTCCTGGTGCGATGATTAAGTCATATCTGTGTATTATTCCTGTAAAAACAAATTATATACAGAC
>CAZJOB010000465.1:0-3073 GCA_964547435.1 uncultured Desulfatiglans sp.
TTTTATATTTTTCATTACTCCTTTAATTTGAATAAATCAAGGGGAATGGCAGGCTGAGGGGACTACAGACTGAAGACTATTAGGCTATAGGCTGAGGGAACGGCAGGTTGATGGCTATTGGGTTGAAGGCGGTTGGGGACTGTCTATTTTGATTTTTTTCCAAGACCAAGCTGATGGCAAACTATCTTTCATATCTTAGTATTATCCACTTCAAGAGCATGTAGTTTTTTGTTTATCCAAGAAGCCTGTGTCTATTTCCTTTCATCTTCCCTCACCCTGCCAAGAATAGCTCTACCTTTGTAGGTAAGCCTGTATTTCTGTTTGCTGCTTCGAGGTTTATCCGGAATAGTCATTTCAATAAAATCCCCATTCAATGCCGGATTTATATAACTTTCCATAAAATGCGGGCGGTGTTTAATCCCGAGTAATTTTTGCAATTCTGGCCGGCTTTTTTCTTCTACCATGATTGTTAAGAGTGCTTTGACATGCTCGGTAACATGCTCGGTGACTTCGGGGGTGACTTGCCCTTTATACTCTCCTGACCTCCCCGACTGGGCCCCTGACTGGGCCTCTTTTTTAAAATGCACAGATAACCCGCTAAACTCTTCCCTGAATTCCGGTTCCGGCATTCCTGCCTTTTTACACTCATCTACAATATGAATAGTGCCGCGGCCCCAGGCCTCAATCATGCCGGCCTTAAAAAAGACATCTGCGATAAATTCATTGCGCGGTTTTGACAGATGCCATTTCTTTAAAACGTCAATGCAAATAGGGAGCTTCCTGCAGCCTGTATTGGCGAAGGCACAAATGGTTTTGAGAAAGTTTTTATTCCAGACCTGTTTGGGCCACCTATTCACCAGCACACACATCTACTCACCAATCCTCTCAAGACTATTCTCAATCAACCTGCGTTCACGCATTATCTCATCAGCCAGAGTTTCCTCACTGGGCATATACAGCATGTACTTCGAAGCAAAAATCTGTTTTCGATCATGCAGTACAGAGTATCTTGCTATAGCTTCATTTTTTTCTGTGCAAAGGATCAAACCTACGGTTGGGTTATCTCCTTCCGAAGTGTATTGATCATCAAAAAGCCGGACATAGCCGTCCATCTGTCCCACATGCTGATGAGTCAGTTCACCGATTTTAAGATCAATCAATAGATAACATTTCAGAATACAGTTATAAAATACCATATCTACATAGAGGTAGCTATCATTAAACTGAAGCCGCTTCTGGCGTCCCACAAAGGCAAAACCTTTTCCCAGTTCAAGTAAAAAAGACTGAAGTTGCGTTATTATTGCAGATTCCAGATGCGATTCATGCAAAACCGGTAATTCAGGAAGGTCTAAAAACTCAAGTACATAGGGATTTTTTAAAGTGTCTATTATGTTTGATTTGGTATGAATTTCCTTCCGCCCGGCTTCAAACAAAGCCTGAGAATTCTGACTTGATAGAATTCGTTCATAATATTGCGACTGAATTTGCCGTTCAAGATCACGTTTATCCCAACCACATTCCGCAGCTTCTTTTTCATAAAAATCTCTAGCTTTCTTATCTTTTACCCGCATGAGCGCTCTGTAATGCGACCATGTTAACCGTGAAGAAAAAATTGGCGGCCCTACGAGAAAAGAATTTACAGACAATTCGCTATCTGCTGGGTAGCTTTTTTGTTGTACACCATAAATCTCAGTTGATTCGCTACCCAGTGGGTAGCGAATTGCATCAATCCGATCTGCAAAAATGAGATAAAATTGCCTGAAATTTTTAAGATTTGCTATAGAAAAACCACCGCCATAACGGGTGTTCAACTTAATCGAAAGCCCTTCCAGCACCTGTTTACCATAAACTGCACGCTCATTTCCTGATTGTATTTTTTCGATTATTATCCTGCCGAGCAACCAGTTTGCCAGGACGGTATTATGGTTAACCGAATGGACAATATTACTTCGAGCCTGTTCAATAATAGCAACAGCCTGATTATAGAGATTTTTTGTCAAGTCCATATAATTTTCAATTTCAGAACTCATATCCAAGCCCCGCAAGGTTTTTCTTTATCTCTGTCTCAAGCCTGCCCGATTCCTCAAACTGCTCCTTTAACCGGTTCTTCAGCCTCTCCATCTTTTCGGAAAAAGGTTCTGTGTCTTCTTCCTTTTCCACTCATGTCCAAAACTTACCCATATAATTAAAACATACACAAATAATCGTTTAAGTTGGACATGTTTTTTTGAGAGAATCGTAAACAAACCCTTTTTAAAATGAAGGTCTTCTTTTCCCACCTTGTTAATTTGCAGTATGCCTATATCTTCAACCTTCGTCAAAATTTTTCTGGTGAGATTTGCTCAATTGTGTGATTTGCCGCCTTATTCATTTACCGGAACTTTATCATCCCACATTTCACGATACGCGTTGACATAGAAAACCGTTGCTTCCGGGTTGATATAATAATAGTAGCGGCAGAGTGTTTTATATAATGCCAGCATCTCTTCATCAGAACAGAAACCAAGCATGCCATCAAGACACCTTTCAATTCGATGCGAATCATGGGTTTGTTCTTTTATTATGGCATCAGCTTCAACCGAATACAGTTTTACAGCCTGTTGGGAAAGATCTTTCATCTTCTCAGCCAGCTTGCCAATATTTTGAACAAGTTCGTCCATACTTTCTTCTATCTCAGGGCGTTTGGACATTTTCCCCTTTTGCTGATTATTTATTTCACATGATCAAATCTGTAAGTTCATACAATAAAAACACAAAACCCCGGTCTCAGTTCGAGAAACAGGGTTTATTGCTTTATTGGGACATAACTATCCTTTTTGTTGAGGATTCATATAGTTAAATCATATTTTATAATCTTTATTACTCTTTTCATTTGAATAAATCAAGGGGAGTTTTTTAGGCTGAAGCGGGTTAGGCTATAGGCTGTTGGGGGCTGTTTAGTTTTTGCTTCAGCCTACAGCCTAACAGTCTATAGCCTGCTTTTCTCTACTTAACCTTTATACCCGATTCTTTGAAAATCTTTTTAACCCAGTTATTGCAGCTTTTAAAAAGATGATATGTTCCACGGGCTTTA
>CAZJOB010000466.1:0-3071 GCA_964547435.1 uncultured Desulfatiglans sp.
AAACCCAGTTCCTTTGCTGTTTCTGCATAAGTGCGTAACTGGTCTTTATGCGACTTCTGTAAAGATGTCCTTTTTTATAACAATTATTACAGCTTCAAATAATCTTCTATATTCTGGACAAATACCTTTGCCCTTTTGAGCATTTCTTCAGCTTCTTCACGACTGAAAGACGATACAGTCTGGTAATCCGAAACCTGTCGGGATTCAAATGCCTGATGAAGATATTGAGAAAGCTCTTTAGGGAAAATGCCTTTCTTCACAAATTCTGCATCAAATAGCGCAATTGCTCCCGAATGCTTTCTCGGGACTTTACCGACTTGTTGGAGAAGCGCAATAACAGCATAAAACATGGCATAGTAAGACCGGTTCACCGAACCTAATGTTGTTTTACCTTGTGAAAACAAAATATCCGCCTCTTCAAGAGCAGCATGAGCTTGTTCCATGCGATATTTTATCAGGATATAGGGATCACTTTCCATCATATTTGCAATCCTTCCTCCCGGACAGCCATTGCTAAAAGAGAAGCCCCGTCAGGTCCGTTCTCCCATCTGTCACGAGATACAACAACAGGGACAACCACAATACCGGCGTCAAATCCTGCTTCCCAGGCCGCATCAGATACTTCCTCATGGGATTGCTGTGAAACCGGTTCATCAAGGATAACCAGAACATCCATGTCGGAATCAGGCTCGGCATCTCCCCTGGCCCTGGAACCAAACAGGATTATTCGGTCCAGTTTCACTCTGTCCTGTAAAAGGCTTTTGAGCCGATTTATAATTTCAAGATCTTTGGTATCCATATACTAAGGCCATTAATATGAAAATGATGGCTGTAAAATCACCGGTTTGCTGTCCCAGGTTCGGCCTGAAAGCAATCTGCCATTTTCCTTCTTTGGTCTTTTTATACCATCAGGCCCCCAGCCTCCCCACTGTTTAAAGAAGAATGGGATATTTTTTGCGTTACATTGTCTTTTTATATTCTGTGCCCATACAGCCTTCATCGGCCTGGCCTTTGGCCCTGACTCCCCGCCGACAATAACCCATTGAACACCTGTCAGGTCAAACTCCCCCAGGTCTTCCAGCAAAGGCTCTATGGAGAGAAAGCGGACATGGGCATCTACTTTTCTCAATTGGTCTATACGGGGCAGACCATGTTTTTTATTTTCAACCGTTACACCCATCCATGCGTTTGGCGGTATTCTGATATTTTTCAGGATATCCACCATACGTTCAGCCCGTTTTGTTAATATCTGAAAGGTATGCTGTGGTGATCTCTCGATTACATCAAAGACCTGTTTAACATATGAGGATGGGATGCCTTCATGAAACATGTCGCTCATTGAATTGACAAAGTAGATCGTGGGCTTTTTTCTTTGCAGAGGTTCCGGTAATCTGAATGGTTGAAGAGTCAGGTCAAAGCCGTTTTCGTATCCCTTAACACCCATGGCCTTAAGGCGCCGCGCCATAACTTCCGCATAACAGTTTTCACATCCGGGGGATATTTTTGTGCATCCGGTCGCGGGGTTCCAGGTTTGCTCTGTCCATTCTATTGATGTTTTTGTACTCATGGTTATAACTTTTTCAGGTGTTCATTCTCAGCAAAATGGACCGCCTTAACAGGCCTTTTTCTGGTTGCGTCCACATTAACGACTTTACCTTCACTCACTAATTCATTAAATGCCTTCTGGAAATCACTGATAAACCAGCCTGTCTCTTCAAGCATATCCGCCAGTTGTTCGTTACCAAACATCTTAGGCTCAAAAGAGAGAATATTCAACCAGTATTTTTTTACATCTGCCGGATCAACTCCCTCACTTTCATCACCAGAAATATTTGGCGCAAACAATTCCTGCTGCCCGCTCTTATCAATCCGCCGCCCCTGCTGCGCATGTGCTCGAACTTTCTTCTGTACAATATCAATATTCTCAGATTCTTCCATGAAGACTATTATCCCCAGAGGGTGCCGTGTGAGATAGACAAGATCATATTTTGTCCTGTCCTTGAAGGGATCGAGTATTTTCACATAGGCTACTCTGGCTTTTTTACCTGTCCATGCCAGTGATGCCCTTAATTCATCAATATATTTTTTAAGCAGATAATCCTCTCTTTGTTTGGGTGACATCCCGGGAGTGTCCGGAACCATACTAAATATTCTTTTCATGTGTTCCCGGAATAATGTCTGTGAATGTGCCCTGAGAAGAAAATCAAACATGAAATTAATAAGGAACTCTGACCGGATTCTCTTTAAGAGAGGATAAAGGGTTTCTATTTCAACAACATCTTTCCACCCTGTAGGATCAATAAAAAAGAAGGTAAAATCATCTCTGCCACACCACCTCAGAATATCTTCACGAAGTGTGAAAAAATCACCATTTAAAGATTCGGCTTCTATACCATCGTATAAATTATCCTTTAAAAAGGACTGAAGCTTCTCAAAAGATTTCTTTGTTTTTTCGATATAAAGGGCTTTGAACTTAATGCCCTTTCCCCGCTGGGAAATGCTTTCCCTGCATTCTTTCATAATATCGAGTGAAATGGCTATTGATGTATCTCTCAAGTCATCGCTTTCATCCTGCCATGGCCCCGCGAAACAATCAACATAGCGTATTACTCTTTCTCTTTGACCAATAATCATAAATAGACGCTTAAGGTAGGCTCTGAGTAGAGTGTGCTTGATATAGGACTGAGGCTTTCTCTTATAATTTTCGAGATTCAGGGTGTTTTCCATCTTTAATAGAAACATTTAAAAGAAAATTTACGAATATAATCTGTAAAACATCAGACCTTCATTATTGACAGGCTAAGGTCCAATGATTCCGAATAACATGCTGATACTATTGATCATTTGAGGTGCTAAGCTAACCTGTGCTTGTATTGGAGACACTTTTTTATCTTTTCCTCTCCTGCTCTATAATCAATTATTTTTTTACTATAGTCACTCACCCAGTAACTACAGGTATTGGTCAGAAATCAGAAACCAGAAGTCAGTAGTCAGAAATCAGAATAAAAATACTAAACATAAGGAAGCATATTTGACAAAATATGCCGATTAATAACATATTAAAATCACTT
>CAZJOB010000467.1:0-3063 GCA_964547435.1 uncultured Desulfatiglans sp.
AGGGGCTGACCCTCAATGCAGTATTCTATTTCAGCGCCAAGGTCCTCAAAATTATCATCATCCGAGCCCGCATATATTATTATCCGGTCATAATTGAAGGAGCATTCAAAAAGGTGGGGATTGGGCTTGGGCATTTCATAAATCCAGCTCAGTTCCAGGCACTTATTGGATTCAGGGACCAGTCCGCTGCTCATGTATGTCATTACAGGAGAATGGCGGCCCCTGACCCCGGCCCCTGTTTTACGAACCGGATTGCTTACTTTATATTTTTCATAACTGTTTTCCCTCATTCACACCTAACCCCTCTTTCTTTCCTCATGACCGCCCGGATCAGACTGGGCCAGGTTGCCCGCGCCGAACACTATGGCCATCTCGATGTGAGGCCGGGAAACACTCTTCCACACAAGAGGGCCGTGTTTGATACACTTTGGAGCAAATACCGTGCATGTCCTGTCCAGTCTCAATGCCTGAGAATCCATGTAAAGATCTATCTCCGCGCCAAGGTCCGGGTTATCAGGATCAGACCCGATGTGAAAGACAACCTCATTATATTCATCATGAACATGTTCCATGATAGGGGGGTTCTGATCCGGCATTCCCCATATCCAACTGAATTCAAGGTATACGTTGCACCCGGGCATGAGATCATTGTTCAGAAAGGTCATGGAAGGATTCATTCGATTTTTGGTGGGGGTTATGGGTATTACCTCATATGCCGGTTTTCGCACAATGTATTTCTCATAGTCGATATTCTCAGAACCGGTCCGGTTAACAAGAGAACCCGCTGTATCCGGACTCCCTGATCCCATAATCATTGTCATTTCCACATGGGGCCTTTTACAGCTTTTCCATGTGACAGGCCCGTGTTTCGTGCCTTTGGGTATATATATGGCGGAAGAGGTGTCAAAGGCAAGTGTCTGTCCTCCCATGGAAAATTCTATCTCAGCGCCCAGTGCTTCAGGGTCTGTATAATCGGTTCCCCAGTACAGAACCACTTTGTCATAATCCGAGACCTGTTCCTCTCCACATCTCTTCGGTTCGGGCAATGTGTATATCCAGCCCAACTGGATATAACAGTTACATCCCGGAACCTGTTTCTCGCTCATATAGGTCATTAAAGGGCTCTGCCGGTTGGCAGCATCAACGCTGACTTCCCGAAGGGGCCGGTTGATAAGGTTTTTCTGAAAGTCTGTAACGGGCATTTATCATCCTCCTATGATTCAGATATGATGAAATTATAAAAAAGACATCTGTTTTTTTGACTTGATACTGGATACTGGATACTTGATTCTGGATATCAGAAACCAGCATCAGGCACCATACCACATATCATAAAAACCTTAAACCCTGAACCTTAAACCCTGAACCTTTTTTTATCTCCCTATCATCATTCCCGGCAGCCACAGGCTCAACTGCGGAAAAATCAGAATAACAGCCAGGAAAAAGACAAGGACAATCAAAAATGGCAATACCCCTTTTATAAGATCAATACTGGAAATATTAAAACTGTTTTTTACCAGAAAGAAATTAATCCCCATGGGCGGTGTAATAAGGGCTATCTCCATGTTCACCACGAACAGTATGCCGAACCACAGGGGATCAAACCCCAACCCTGTTATTATCGGGACAAATATCGGTATGGTGAGCATCATAATGGTAATGCCGTCGATAACACACCCCAGAAAAAGCAGAAAGATCATTATTGCCACAATTATTGCTACAGGCGGCATATTCATGGACCCTACAAGAAGCGAGAGCTTCTGGGCCACTGCCGAACTGCCGAAGACATAGGTGAAAAAGGATGAGGCCACAAGAATTATCATTATCGTGGCGTTAAGCACGGCTGTCTTCACCATTGCCCTGTAAAGACCTTTGAGCCTGAGCCGGAAAAAGAGGACCGCGACCAGCAACACAATGAAACAGCCAACTCCTCCCGCCTCTGTAGGAGTGGCAATGCCGAAATATATGGAGCCCAGAATGCCGAACATGACCAGGACCACAGGCCATATCAATCTCAGGGACGCAAATCTCTCGGCCCAGGTTACTTCTCCTGCCGGCCTTCCCAGTTCGGGATTCCGCGAGCACATTATAACCGGGACAGTAGAAAGCATTACTGCAAGCAGGATTCCCGGAATAACGCCCGCTATAAACAACCTGCCCAGCGGAACATTGGCCAGAATGGCGTATATTATCATGGTGGCGCTGGGCGGTATAAGCGGGCCAAGCACACCCCCGCATGTCAGGGCCCCGAGCCCAAGCGCCTTGTTATAGGAATAGCGTTCAAATTCCGGAACAGCCACATTTCCCACCGCGATAATGGTGGGTCCGCTCGCGCCGAGGGCTGCGGCCATACCGGCCTCTCCCATGATACTCGCCACAAAGAGACCGCCCGGAAGGCGGGAAAGCCAGTTCCTGGCGGTCCTGAAAAGATGTTCACCCATCTGCGTCTCCGCGATAAGAAAAGACATAAGCGTAAATAGCGGAAGGGGGGTCCATGTAAGATTATAGAGAAGCTGAAAGGTTGTCCAGCCCGCCTTCTGAAGGGCAAAGCCCCCAAAGGCAAAATACCCGACGACGATGGAACTGAAGCCGAGCGAATAGGCTATAGGGACGCCCAGCAGCAGAAGCAGAAGCATAAGGCCTGCGCACAGAATTGAAGCAGTGCCGTAATCCACAAATCCTCCATTTATAGCCACAGACTCATACAGACGAACACTGAAAAGTCAAGGGCAGGCACAGGGGCCTGCCCCTATTCTTTTAAAGCATAAATTCCGCGTATTATTTTCACTATCAGCACAAGACACAAAAGACCATAACCTATCGGAATAATTATCTTTACCGGAAACAGGGGAATGGCCCACACAGACATGCTCTTTTCACTGATCTCGAGCGAATACATTGCCACCCTGAAGCCCTCCCATGTGAGAACACCGCAGAAGACAAGACCCAGCAGGGGGCTTAATATCCTCAGAAGAAAATTTCTTATTATCTTAGGCAGCAAGACAACGAAAAAATCGACACGCAGTTGGCTGTCCTGCTTTTCAAGCCAGGCCACCGCAAGCA
>CAZJOB010000468.1:0-3048 GCA_964547435.1 uncultured Desulfatiglans sp.
CCCTGAACCCAAGGGTCGGCTTGCATATGCATAATATTTATCCTGAAATTGCACATCTTAATTAACCAGACCGGCTAAAATACTCGCCGGCTGGTTATCAAGCGGTTAGGGTTTGAATAATAGAACTAGAGACTATGAGAAAAAAACACATCTTTATATTTAGCTTTCTTATTTTTTGTTTTTTGATTTCAGCTTCTGCATTAACTTTAACTGCGTGCAAATTAAATGGTCAACTTTGGGCGCCAAATTGTGAAAGACTAAAAAAGGGATACTTAACCGAGCAAGACGTGAATATTATATTTACAAAAAAACCAAATATTCAGAATGAACAAGCACATTGGACATTACACTGGAATACTATTGAAGTCCCTGTACCCGATGTTGATTATAAGGATATCTATATTTTACCAAATACTAAAAATGAATATGAAATATGGCTACGAACTAATGATGGTATAATAATTTCATTGATGGTAGGTGAAGATGCGTTATTTGAAGATGTATATGCGAAAGTATCAGGAAAGGGAAAAGTAATATCAACACCAGAAGGTGTCTTGGGAACAAAAGAATTGTTTGGCGGACCAGTAAGGATGTCTACTATTATGAAGCTGGCTTATCAAAGTACTCCTGATCTATTAACATGTGTGGAAGAGAATCGCATCAAAGAATCAGCTATTGCATCAGCTTTGATATTAAAAAATGCAGCTACTGATAATCTAGTGGCTGTCTATGAAGGCATAGGTGTATATGATGGGTGGATCACAAAAAGCAAAAAAGAAAATAATATTGAATTTACTCTTAATATAATTCCGGATAGGTCTAAAAATATTTTCTATATTAATTACAGGATGCCTGAAGGTAAATATGAATATTTGCCATTCTGTGTTGGCAGTAAAAAAGACCCAGCAAAAGATATGCCTGATTGGTTAGCATCATTAAACACTGCAATAGAAATGAAAACAAATGATAGCTGGAAAGAATTCATTTCTGCTGCAAAGAAAAATGGTATAAGTGATAAAAGTATCTCAAGAACATGTGAGAAACTAAAAGTAAAACCCTAACATCGGGCTCAACAAGGATGCCAGGAAAAATCGCCGGGCACCTGTTAGCCCAGTAGTTATGAATTTTCAGGAGGATACAAATGACCCTATTTGATAATAAGCCTCTCACTGAAAACGAATTATCAATTTTCGGAAAAGCGGTGATTACCCTTTTCGTCTTTGTTCCAGTTTGTATTATCACCATTATAAATATATATTTGGGGGAAGTTTCAAATCCCTATGCTTTTGCAGTCTGCATCTTTGGATTCTTTTTGTTTTTAATTTCAAAAGTATCCCTATTTAAAAAGGGTATATGGTTTAGCTTTGGAACTAAAAGGATCTCAGAAAATATGGGCAATTTTTACAGGCTTGGTTACTGGTTCATGTCGATAGGAGTTATATTGACTTTTCTTTAAAAAATTTCATAACCCGGCATTTCACATGACCAGGCGATAAAGAAGTCGCCCGGTCTGTGAATGCCCCCGAACCCCGCAGTAAGTGATAAAGTTGACTAAATGCTCGACGTATTCGTTCTATATTAACGGCAATTAGCCCTTGTCTATTGCTTATTGCTTTTTATTGAAATAACCAATGGGGGAATCATTATGGCTTATAAAGAGATTTTGAGAAACTCCATCAAGACATTCGAGGATTTGGAGAAATGGCTGGCTGGACAAAAGGTAAGGGTTGATCCAAGGCTGGAGGATGTAATTGCCAAATATCCTATGAGGGTAAATACTTATTACCTCGGCCTGATTGAAAAAATGAATGATAGCATCTGGAAACAGGCAATTCCTGCTGTTGAGGAACTTGAGCATTATATGGACCTATCCGAAGATCCACTGGATGAGGAAGGGGATATTCCGCTTGGCGGTCCAAGGACAATAGTCCACAGGTATCCTGACAGGGTTTTATTGCTTGTTTCAAACGAGTGCGCAATGTATTGCAGATTCTGTACCAGAAAACGAAAAGTTGGTGACGAGCGAAAGAATCCATCTATGGAGGATATCAGAAAGGGAATTGAGTACGTTGCATCTCACGAAGATATTAGAGACGTATTAATCTCTGGTGGAGACCCACTATTGATTTCCAACAACAGGCTTGATGATATCCTGGGAAAACTATCAGAAATCAAACACCTCGGATTAATGAGAATCGGCACAAGAGTCCCATGCGTCTGGCCGCAAAAAATAATTGAAGACAAAGAATTAATTGAGGTTCTGAGAAAACATACCCCTCACTCTCTTAATAATCCACAGCTTTATATAAACACGCACTTTAATCATCCTAATGAAATAACGAATGAAAGTTTTAATGCCATTAGAATTTTAAGGGAACTTGGGATTCCAATAGGGAATCAAACTGTTTTGCTGAAGGGAGTTAACGATGACACAGATGTAATGAGGGATCTGGTACACGGCCTCAGTAGAATGGGCGTCAGGCCATATTATCTGTATTACGCGGATCTTGTGGAGGGAACAGGTCATTTCAGAACACAGGTATACAAAGGAAAAGAAATCTGTAGAGATCTTTGCGGATCTACGACAGGCTTCCTTCGCCCGGTGTATGTAGTAGATTCACAAGGAGGAAGAGGGAAAGTTCCGGTAGATCTCGGTTTTTCAGATGGAATTAGTGAAGAAAAAAAAGGTGGGACTTTCACTTCACCGATTGGGCTGGGAAAAGTCTACGTAAATGATCCAATTGAAAAAATTGAAGGGAAAAAAAGCAGAAATAGGGTCAAGTCAAACTAACATCTGGAATAAACTGAACCATCATACAAAGATCGCATAACCAGGCGCTCATCGTGCCGAGATAAGCTCGGAGCTATGGGATTCCTACAAGTAGGATGAAATTGACTATAGTTACCCAGTGGGTAAGGGAGATCCTCCCAATTCCCACCTGCCTAAAGTCTGGCCAGCAGGGCAGCAGCGAAGTCTGAGGGCAAAACCAGCAATGGAGGTCCGAAGCCCCGACAAGCCGGGATGTACCACCAGCGGGATCAAGATGT
>CAZJOB010000469.1:0-3026 GCA_964547435.1 uncultured Desulfatiglans sp.
GGTACAAAAATGTATTCTCGGACAGCCTCCCAGGTTTTATTTATGCCAGGCTCTAAAATGTTTCCCTATATCTGCACTTAATAATGTGCATCATGCACATGAAATTGTGCATTTCCCTTATTTGTTTAACTTCAAATAAATCCGGGATACTTCCCTTTTTAATTTCAATGCAGCTAAGATCCTTGTCATTCAATGGTTTTCATTGTTTTTTTGTCGCTGATTCTAGATCGAATGCTTCTGGCATAATCTTTGTAATATAAAAATTCCAACCTGCCGGAAAGCAGGCTGAAGGCTTTTAGGATTTCCCCTTCAGCCTAATTAAAAATATTGCCACAATATAACATATTTGTTACTATGCGCTGGGAAATATAATATTATAGTGAAAAGCTCGAAAGAGATAAAGATAGCACAAATAAGGATGAAGGAGGTTTTGGAAAATGACGCATTCTGAACTTAAAGAAAAGGCATTGAAGAAAAAAAATGTAAAGGCTGAGTACGAAGCATTGGAACCGGAATTCGAGCTATTACATACACTCCTGGACGCAAGACAAAAAGCCGGACTCAGCCAGGCTGAAATTGCTGAACGGATGGGCACAAAGGCCCCGGCAATCACAAGACTTGAATCTTCATTAAGTAGTGGAAAACACTCTCCATCAATTGCGACAATTAAAAGATATGCGGATGCATTGAATTGTCATCTAGAAATAAAGATTGTTTCAAACAGTTAGATTTACTTTTTAGGTTTTGTTTCAGCCTTCCCTTGCCGGCATAGCCTTGGCGACGACGGCAGTCTAAATAACTATATCAGTTCCGGCAGATCTTTCCATGAGCGGACTATTATTTCATTAATCTCAAAATTTTTATTGCCACCATAGATACATGCGCCGCTTTTCTGATTTTGTAGGTTGTTCAACCAGATAATAGAGGAGAGAAAGTCCTGCTGGAATGTTTGACCGCTTTTTATTTCCATACAGAAAAGGGAGTCTCCTCGATCAATCACCAGATCGACTTCATGGCCATGTTGATCCCGCCAGAAATAGATTGGCGCCTCCATGCCATTATGATGAAATGATTTTTTTATCTCTGAGATGACCCAATTTTCAAATATTGATCCGATTAATGGATATGTAGCAAGTTGATCTTTAGATCTGATTCGCAGCAGGTAGCATAATAATCCAGTATCTGTGAAATATAGCTTAGGGGACTTAATGATTCGTTTATTGAAATTTCGATAATGAGGCTCCAGAAGAAAACAGATGTAAGTTGCCTGCAATACGCTGAGCCAGGATTTTGCAGTCGGCTGCGAGATACCTGCATCGGATGCCAGACTGTCATAGCTTATCAACTGACCGGCTCTGCCTGCGCACAACCTTATAAAGCGATCAAAAGTGCTTAAGTCTCCGATGTTAAGAAGCAGCCTGACATCACGTTCTACATATGTTCGATAATAATCCTCCAGCCATTCTGTGGGATTCAGTTTTTTGTCAAATATTCTTGGATAACCCCCAAAGAATAATGCCTCATAAGGATCAGGAGCCCTTTCTGTTTCCGGTAATTCCTTCCGCTGCAACGGAAACAGCTCAATTATTCTCGTTCTGCCGGCCAGGGACTGCGATATCTTTTCATGTAACAACAGATTATTGGAGCCTGTCAGGATCAGCCTTTTTGAATCCAACGGGTCATCCAGAATTTCCTGGATGTAGGATAGTATTTCGGGGACTTTTTGCACTTCATCTAAAATCGCAGATTGTAATGAGTTCAGGAAAGACCTAGGGTCAAGAAGCACTTGAGAGCGAAGATCAGGCGACTCAAAAGTAAAGTATTGAAATCCGGGAAAAAGCCTTTTGCACAGGGTCGTTTTACCGGATTGCCTCGGCCCCATTATGGTAATACACCGATATTTCGGCTGAACCTGTGAAATGTATTTTTCTATTTCTCTGGTGTACATAAATGGGGAGAATACTTTAATCCATTTATTTTGTCAATTCAAAATTGTATTTTGAATTAACAAGAAATGACCTAAAAAGCTGTTTTGAAGAAAAATTGACATAAAATTCAGCACCTTTGTTTGACACTCCCCCCGGTCTTTTCATATGGCTGATTTGTTGGCTATAGATAATCCTGTTTGCCCTTGACTCTAGCTGCGACACTAGCTGTGATTTCGCTTGGGACAGACTTGAGACAGAAATTGTCCCAAGTTTTTCAGATTTATCTGCTGCCTGTGGTCGCGGGAAAAAAACCCTAAACCAGCTTTCCGATACCTCGATAATCGGTTCAGCGACCTCGTATTCATTGCAATAATTATGGATACGTTTTATATGCTCCAATGCCTCCATACATCTTTCCTTACATCTGTTTGAATCGATGTGAATAGGAGCGGCTGATATGGTGTATCTCCGGTCTATCCTTTAATCGAAGCTGGCCGCGGCTGCCCGGTAGCGTATAAATTTTATCTATAAAACGTGCATTGACTATTGTACTCCTGTGAATTCGGAAGAACAAATCCGGGTCCAGTTCTTCGTCAAGCTCCTGGATTGTTTTTCTTATCAGGTATTCTTCATTTTTTGTCATCACGGTTGTATATTTGTCCCTGGCCTGAAAAAAGTAAATCTTTTCAACCGGGACGAGTGATATGCTGTCACCAACCTGCGCCCTTACCCACTGGAGGAATTGTCTGACAGGTTGCTGCTTATTCATTTTTGTCATTAATCTTTCAAGTGTCTCTGAAATATTTCCTATGGGTGATTTGGAATCTATCTGGGACTTTAAGCGCTGTATAGTCCTTTCAAGCCTTTCCTCTGTTGCAGGTTTCAGAATATAATCCACAGCCTCATTATCAAAGGCATCCACAGCATACTGGTCATAGGCAGTAATAAACACCACCCTGGTTATACCTGCTGTCTTGCGTGCTACTTCCATGCCTGAAAGCCCTGGCATCTTAATATCCAGAAATGCACAGTCTGGCTTAAGCTCTTCAATCATCTCCTTTGCCTCAATACCGTTTTCAGCCTCTCCAACAATATCAA
>CAZJOB010000470.1:0-3024 GCA_964547435.1 uncultured Desulfatiglans sp.
CTTTTAGAGCAACGATGCAGCAATAGTGGATGCACCCAAAATATCAAGATTCCTTCGATTTGCAATCTGGTTTAAAGCAATCATGAGGGGGAAAAGGAGAGTGAATAAGTGGGCAATAAAACTATCTTAAAGGCATTGTGCGGATTCTGCCTTCTGGCTGCCATTCTTGTTTTATATGTGTCAGGGTGTACAAAAACCGGAGATGATAAGACTAAGCGCCCAAACATCCTGCTGATCATCAGTGATGATATCGGCATAGATGTGACAACCAACATGTATCCCGGCTTGATTGAAAACCTTGTAAAGCAATACGGCCCCTCGGGACATAACCATCCCGAATACAAAGAGATCGATGGCCGCCCCGCGTCCACCCCTGCCCTTGATACGCTTGCAAAGAGGGGCATGAGGTTTACCCATGCCTGGGCGCAGCCCTTTTGCTCCCCCACACGAACATCTCTTCTAACCGGTCTTTATGCAGCCAAGACAGGTGTAATTGATCCAACAGGCTGGCTCTCACAGAACCATCATAGCTTTGTAAAGGATTTAAAGGAAAAGGGCGGTTACAGCACTGCAATATTCGGAAAATGGCATATAGCGGGCCTGTTTGAATACCCGGGCATGAAACCTAAAGAGGCGGGATTTGATCTGTTCCAGGGCAATCTTCACGGCGGCCTTGACACATATTTTGAATGGGATTATCAGGTTCAGGATGACTCTACGCCTTCGGACCAGTGGCGGACAGAAAAAGCGCCGGTAAGAAAACTACCGGGTATTAAGCCCACCACCTTTGCACCGGTAGTAAAAACAGCGGATGCCATCAAATGGATAACCGAACAGGAAAATAAGAACCCCGATAAGCCATGGTTTGCCTGGTTCGCGTTCAACCTGTCCCATATCACGGGCAAACAGGAGCCTAATCCTATGGTCATTCCGAATGCAGACACCATGGATGAAATATCAAGAAAAGAGATGGAAGAATGTATGGGGCCTGATGGCGAATTCGGCACGGCAAACGTGGGCGCATGCTCCTCGGAGGCCCTTATGCGGGCCATGACCAACTCCATGGATACAATGATAGGCAGGTTAATAGAAACTGTCGATAAACTGGATCCCGACACCTACATCATCTACCTTGGAGACAACGGCACATGGATGTTCGGCCCCAAAAGAGAATTCATCGACAACATGTATATCACCAGACAGGGTCGCAGCAAGGGCACGGCCTATGAAAGCGGGGTCCGGGTCTCCATGGCAATACGCGGGCCCGGTATAAAGGCCGGTTCTCAAAGCGATGAGTGGGTCCACAATGTGGATCTTTTTTCCACTATCCTGGAACTGGCAGGCCTTGATGCGCCCAAAATGGTTCCAAACAGGAAAGGCAATGGCATGGTAGAAGTCGACTCAGTTTCCATTGCCCCGATACTTTTCAGGAACGCCCGGGACCTGCGCGACCCCTATAAAGGTTATCTGCTTTCGGAAACAGTAAATGCCTATAAAGAGGGATACCCCATAGAGGTTGGAGCGCGAAATGCGACATACAAGGTCATCTGCGACGCGAACGCGAATACGGAAAGCTGTGTGTTCTACAACATAGTAGACGATCCGATCGAGGAATACCCTCTTGAAAAGCCCGACAGTTGCGCCGGCTACAGGAACGGGACCTGGACCCAGGCCGACCCGGAGTGGAACTTCTGCAGGCTGCAGGAGGTAATAGCAGAAAAATCGATCCTGGCGAATCCTCCTGATAGAAAAACAAAGGGTTCGTCTATCAATTAGTTGATACACAGTCGGCGCACACAAAAACAATAGACGATTTTCTGTCAATTGAGCAGGACTTGCGCCTATCGCACAACACAATTGATTGCCTACAGTTAAGTGAAATTTACCTTGATTTTTCAATCCATAAGTTTTAAATCTGTACCACTGTATCTTTTAAGGTATAGTGATTTACCGCCGTTTTCCGCCTCTGGCGGATTTATGAGCCCAGGCGCATCATCATATAATCTTTATTAACAGTATTTTTACTGCAGAAAACAGCTTTTCATAAAGTCTAAAAAAAGGGGTGCACATAGACTATCAATAACCTTGCTGAACATAAAATTTTAAAATGAGGAGACACGGGATATGAAATCACGACTAAAGAGCGCGGATGGATTCTATGGGTGGGTTAATCTGGTGGTCATGTTTTTCTTCAACATTGTGGTAATGACGATGATGCTTTCATTCGCACTGTTTCTCCCCTCCTGGGTCGATGAGTTTTCCTGGAGCCGGGGCACCATTTCTCTGGCCCAGTCCGTGACCATGATCCTGACAGGCCTGGCCGCGCCCCTTGTGGGAATCTTCATAATGAAAAAGGGAGTCAAAATGGCCATAGTACTCGGCAATCTCCTTTTGATCGCAGGACTTATACTGGTCTCCTTTCAGCAGCATATCTGGCAGCTCTTTCTCGGATACGGCGTGCTTGTCGGGCTGGGAATGAGCCTGGGAGGCATGCTGGCCATGATGACAGTAATCAACAACTGGTTTATAATAAAGCGACCCATGGCCTTAAGCATCTCCATGGCCGCGATGGGTTTCGGAGGGTTAGTCTTCAACCCGCTTTTGATGATGCTTATAAATTCTATAGGCTGGCGGAACACATACCTGGTTATTGCAGCGGCGGCATTTTTATTCTGTGTGATCTCACCCGCCCTGCTGCTTGTAAACAAGCCTGAAGATTTAGGCCAGGTTCCGGACGGCCCTGATTCCTCAAAGACCCAAAAGGCGGAATCAACACAATCCATTCCAAAAAATCTGTATAAGACGCCGGTCGATTTTACCGCAAAGGAGGCCCTGATGACGCGAACAATGTGGCTTTTGATAGGCTATGTTGTTGTTCAGTTTACTGTAATGCAGATAATGATGACCCACCAGGTTACCTTTCTTAAAGATATGGGTTTCCCGGATACCAGAGCCGCCTTCACGCCGCCCTTGGGTGCGGTGATGGCCATATTGGGAGGAAATGTTATGCTTGTTATCAGTTCC
>CAZJOB010000471.1:0-3016 GCA_964547435.1 uncultured Desulfatiglans sp.
GACGTTTTTGATTTGATGGAAGGCAGCAGACCTGAATGCGATATGGCAAGCATTGGGGTCACCACTGGGGTCTGAGACCAGGTCATGCATTACAAGGGTAGCCCAGGAACTCGGGAGAGCCATATGCTTCCTTGAGGAGATACTGTAAGGGGAACCGATCCAGGAATGAAAACATAAAGGGGGACGACCTTAATATTTAAATTATCTTGACATTTAGTTGATATTAACTGAAAGTGCGGATATGCCTAGATAGCCCGACTAGATACTCCTGGTTTATTGCATCATGTAATGATCAGGGGGATAGAACGCCGCAGGATCTTCAAAGACGATGAAGACCGTGAAAACCTGATGGAAAGGCTTTCTTTTCTTCTACCGAAAATGTAAAGGGATTTGCTTTGTTACTGGGCGGTGGTTGAGTTAGGAGTGTCAATGGTTGATGTGGCCAGGAGACTGGACATCACACCTTCAGCAGTGAGTTTTTCGGTTCAACGTGGGGAAAAGACGGCAAAGGAAGAGGATTGCCAATTGGAATTATCGATTATTTAAATATTAGTCGCCCCCCTTTAATCTATCCCGATCTCTAATGGAGGGATCAAAAATGCTTGGACAAGGACGAAGAGCAGCTATTGCCTTGAACGTATTGCTGCTGGCAGGCATCTTATATAAGTTTTTTGATGATCCTCCGGTCAACCAGCGCGGATGGATTTGGTTGGCGATTTTTCTTGGTTGTCCGACCATTAACTTGCTCGGCCTATCCCGTGCAATCGGTCGAATCTTCACCGTCATTGCTGCGCTCTTCAACGGTGCCGGCATCCTGGTATGGGGCGGTCTGATTGCTCTAATGATGGTTTGGCCGCTCGGTAATAAACCCAAAGGAATGGATTTGGTGATACTAATTGGCTCATGGCTTGTACTTATTCTTACCGAGGTGGTCCTTGTCTCAAATGAGAAGCCCAAATCGGCGTGACGGGGCGGGGAAAATTCAATGAGCCATATTTCCGTCAGCAGGCACTCGGGACCGGTAGAGGCTAAAAAAGCTGCTTTACAAGACCCCGGAAGGTTCCTTGCTTGTTACGAAAATCACGGCGGGGCTTGTGAGCAAATCGTTAAAGCTGAAATGGAATAATAAAGAGGACGTAATTTTGCTATTCGGGGGAAAATGCCAGCGTTGTCAAATTTACCAAATAGCAGTATCATAAATAAAAATCCGGGTTAAGTTCCTATTTATCGGAAATGGCAATGTTGCCAAATCCGATAAATAGAAAATAAAAAGCAATTATCTTCTGTAATAACAGGAATTTATCAAATTCACGCTGTTGATAAATAGCAATCAAAAATGCTTTTAACCCCCGGCTTTGGGTGAAAGCGTAAAAACCACGCTGCTCATGAGCTGGCCTGTTAAATGGTGAAACAAAGGGGTCTTGACATTTTACCTATCCGGTATTTGAAGCACATTTCAAGGAATAAGAAAACAACATTCTATGACTCACCCTCCTTTTATCTAAATGAAATCATTAGATTAATAATTGCAGTTAATCTTTAAGGTTGACAATAAAAAACTTAAAGGTTTAATATAATTCTGCGTAAAGTTTAAAATCAATTTTGAGAGAATAAGAATGATAAAAGTAAGAAAAAGGGGCGAGCAAATACGACACTTTATTCTGGAAAATATTAGCGCTCATAGAAAAGACATCGCTAATATTACGGCAGAAAAATTCAGAATATCAAAACAGGCAGTATACAAGCACATTAATTCACTCATAGATCAGGGCGCAATAACTGCAGCCGGTTCGACAAAAGACAGGATGTATTCATTAAGGACGGAAATTCAGAATGACAAAAAATATAATTTAAGAGATTCACCACTGGAAGAGGATATTGTCTGGAGGGAAGATATCTATCCCATGTTAGACCATTACCCTGAAAATGTAATAAATATATGGCACTACTGCTTTACTGAAATGTTTAATAATGTAATTGATCATTCTGATGGCAATAAGGTTATTGTACGTATCAGTAAGACAGCGATTAATACAGAAATAGTGGTTTACGATGATGGAATAGGAATTTTTCATAAAATTCAAAAGGAACTAAATCTCCTGGATGAAAGACATGCTATTTTAGAGCTATCAAAAGGAAAATTGACAACTGACCCTCAAAATCATACCGGAGAAGGTATCTTTTTTACTTCTCGAATGATGGATGACTTTGCCATTCTGTCAGGAGCAACTTATTATAACCACAGTAAAAAAGATGAAAATTCAGACTGGATTTTTGAAAACCGGATTTTTCAAAATGGCACAGGTATTTTTATGACTTTATCCAATAATACATCAAAGACATTGAAAAAAATATTTGATAAGTTTACAGCAACTAATGATGATTATGGCTTTAATATAACAATAGTGCCGGTTAATTTAGTTCGATATGGGGAAGAATCTCTTGTCTCTCGATCGCAAGCAAAAAGATTACTGGCAAGAGTAGACAGATTTAAAATTGTTGTACTTGATTTTGAAGGTGTTAACTCTATAGGACAGGCTTTTGCAGATGAAATATTCAGAGTTTTTAGATTAAAAAATAGGGATACTGAGATACACCATATTAATGCCAACCGCGATGTTGAGGATATGATCGTTCGTGCCCTAATATAGATAACATGAAACAAAGTGTTGCCAAAATCAATGGAACGTCCATGAAATAATGAAATTCAACGTCCATAAGATACTAAGAAGCTTGATATTGAAAGTAAACTGAGACGCTCTTTATTTTTTAGTTGTCAACCTCATAGAATCAGGTTAAGTCACTGTAATGCTTGGGACAGCCCTATTTGATGCCGGAATAATAAAGGGCGTAATTTAGGGGAAATGCCATTATTGATGAACTCGTAAAAAGCTTTTTTATACCGCTTCGCGGCAACCTATATGAAACGAAGTCGACGGCTTCATTGGAAGGGACTATCTTTTCCCCCTTTGGAAAAGGGGGCAGGGGGATTTAACGAAGGTGGCGCCCGCACCAT
>CAZJOB010000472.1:0-3010 GCA_964547435.1 uncultured Desulfatiglans sp.
GAAAGATTATGTGAATATCGATATGTCGGCGAATGAACTGTCCCGGCTCCTTACAATGGCCGGCCTGGAGGTTGAAGAGTTGACTCCCGTGGGGCATGGCATTCACAATGTGATCGCTGCAAAGATACTTGCAGTTGACAAGCACCCCGATGCTGACAGACTCTCTCTGTGCCGGATGTACAATGGCAGGGATGAGGTTCAGGTTGTATGCGGCGCATCCAATATGAAACCGGGAGACATTGTTCCCATGGCAATCCCCGGGGCTGTCCTTCCCAACAATATGAAGATCAGGGAAAGCCGTATCAGGGGTGAATTATCCTGCGGGATGCTTCTTGCGGAAGACGAACTGGGTCTTACCAGTGACCATTCGGGAATAATGATACTTCCCAATAATCTTGAACCGGGAACTGAGCTTTCATCAGCCATGGAACTTGAGGATTATATCCTTGATATAAGCCTGACGCCGAACCGGCCCGACTGTGCTTCGGTTATAGGAATCGCACGGGAAGTTGCAGCCCTTACCGGGCAGAAGGTGCGCTTGCCTGAAATAGAATACCGGGAAGAGGGCACATCGATAGATAAAATCGCCAGGGTTGACGTGGAAGACACGTCAGGGTGCCCCAGATACGCGGCAGGCATGATTCAGAATGTAATCCTGAGACCGTCGCCATTTTACATGAGATATCGTCTTTATCTGTCAAACGTGCGCGCAATAAATAATATCGTGGACATATCCAATTATGTGCTGCTCGAAACCGGACAGCCCCTGCATACCTTTGATTATGACCGGCTGAATGACCACAGGATTATTGTCAAAAGGGCCAAAAAGGGGGAAATGTTTACAACACTTGACGGCCAGGAGCGTACGCTTAATGAAGAACACCTTATGATCTGTGACGGCGAAAGACCCGTGGCGCTTGCTGGGATAATGGGCGGCCTTAACTCAGAGATATTCGAAAATTCAAGGAACATCCTTATTGAAAGCGCATATTTTGATCCACCTACCATTCGAAGGGGTTCGAAGGTTTTAGGACTTCAGACCGAGGCGTCATATCACTTTGAAAGAGGAGTGGATATTGAAGGCCTGATCTATGTGCTTAAAAGGGCGCTTATGCTGGCAGCAGAACTTTCTGACGGCGTTGTCAGCAAGGGTATTATAGATATCTATCCCGAACCTCGTGAGAAGCCTGTAATAGATTTGAGAATAGAAAAAACCAACAAGTTTCTCGGCGCCTCAATTGCGGGCGATAAGATGGTTTCATATCTTCGCGCCCTTGAAATGGATGTAAATGACCCGGGAAACGGCAAACTGCATGTTACTCCGCCCTCCTGGAGGGTTGATATTGAACGTGAAATTGACCTGGTGGAAGAGATAGCAAGACTTGATGGTTATGACAATATAGAGACAACCTATCCTCCCATTAAACCATCTGATAAAAAGGAACTCCCATCGCTTACTCTGGAAAAAGATCTGTGTGAAATACTCACAGGGTCAGGATTCAGTGAGATTATCACATACAGCTTCATATCACCGGACTGGATTGATAAACTGGGGGTTCAGGAAGAGAGTATCTTAAGATCTTTTGTGGTTATCAAAAACCCGCTTTCAACAGACCAGTCGGTAATGCGGACATCGCTTCTGCCCGGTATGCTGAGGATAATAAAGGAAAACACTGCAAGAGGAGAGCAGAATCTGAAGCTGTTTGAATACGGGAGTATCTTCATCAATACGGGTCAGGAACTTCCTGTTGAAAAACTGTTTCTGATCGGCGCGATGACCGGTTTAAACCAGGAAAAGACATGGTGCAATGATTCGCTGGCAATTGATTTTTATGACGTAAAGGGAGAGGTGGAATTGATCCTTGAGACCCTGGGCATGGATGATGCTATATTTACAAGAACTGAACCAGCGCCCTGGCTGCACACGTCAGAGTCATGCTCGATTGTGATAAATAATAAAAATATCGGTTCTCTGGGCAGGCTGAAACCTGAAATTGCAAGGGATTATGATATAAAGACAGGTGATATTTTTATCTTTGAGATTGATTTGGATTCTGTTCTTGAGATTACAAAAGATTATTTGGTAAAATTCAGGCCATTTACCAGATATCCGGCCGTAACGAGAGATCTTTCTATAATTTTGGAACGGGATACAGACAGCATGCCAATAATTGATATTATCAATAAAGCAGGCGGCAGCCTGGTTGAATCCGTAAGCATCTTCGATCTGTATGAAGGTGAAAAACTGGGCAAGTCAAAAAAGACAGTAAGTTTCAGAATATGTTACAGGTCTCAGGAAGGCACGCTGGAAGGAAATCGTGTAAACAGCATTCATGAGAAAATCACCAAAAAGGTAATGGCGGAAACTGGCGGTTCTCTGGGCGGGGGATAGCACAATAATGAAGATTCCTGATAACAAAAAATATTTCAGGATCGGCGAGGTAAGCCGCATAATAGGCGTCGAACCATATATCCTAAGGTACTGGGAGAGTGAGTTTCCCCAGATAAGGCCTGTCAGGGCGGACAGCAGGCAAAGGACTTACCAGAAAAAGGACCTTGAGGTAATCATGGAGATAAAAAGACTCCTTTATGAAGATAAACTCACCCTGGAAGGCGCGAGAAAAAGGCTAAAGACAAAAATATCAGACCAGGAATCGCTCGATTCCGGTGAATTAATAAGGAAATTAAGAACTGAACTGGCAGATATCGCTGATCTTCTTTCCGATTGAACTGAGTACTCAATTCAAATCTCATTTACCTCAAACCTGATCCCGAACCTCTCCTCCTGTCCTTTCTGAAGAATCATGGGAAAATTAAACAGAAGACTTGTGCCCTGATAGGTGTATTCAAAACCCTTTTCTGATTTTGAGATAGTCATAAGGGGGAAAAACCAGACAGAAACGCGCCTTGAAAAATGAAAACCGGCAGTGATATGGTCGGGCCTGTTGATCAGATTAAATGCACTGAGGTTTGATAATTCTCCTGTTTCCGGAATGTCTCTTCGCTCTCC
>CAZJOB010000473.1:0-3008 GCA_964547435.1 uncultured Desulfatiglans sp.
GCTCATCTTCATTATGGATCCCTTGCCGAACTGCTTTTCTATCTGAGAAATGGCCTGTTCAACCGCCTTTTGTTTGTCCCCTGATTCCGCCATGATATTACCCCCTTTTTATTGTGTTAACTTATTCGTTTACCTTCTTCATCTTATGCAAATGATTCTTATACTATAATACAAACATTAAAATCAATTGTTCTTAAAAATTTTTGATAAACAGAAAGTAATTGCCAACTCTACCCTGTGTTCTGTAAAAAGGCATAATTGTTATCAAATTAAACCCGGAGACATATTAAAGGATTATGGCAACTGAAAAAAACAGCAAGAAAAATAACAATAGAGGTAAAACACAGGCAAGGGATGCGCAAAAGAGAAGAACAGAAAAACACGGGAAGCCCGATATCAAAGAATTGATTCAGCGGTATGAATTTTATCGTAATGGAATGGCTCTTTTACCATCTCCTGAAGACAAAAAGCCTGGCGTGGCCTTTTTCATCAGGGGCATCAATGGTGATATGGATACGCGATTCTGTTCCTGTACAATTTCCAGGAAAAAGACATGCAGTCATATCCTTGACCTCATGAATGTATATAAGGCGGTAATTGACAATCCGGAAGGCAAAGGTCCTGATGAAGATTTTCGAGCCGGTATATGGTTCAGGATCGCATCTGTTCTTGGTGAAGGCAACAGCTCTTTAAAAAAAGATGTCCTTATAAGGACTCAATCCGGAAAAGCCGGATCAATAACTGTCTTTTCGGATTCGAAAAACAGGGAATTAGTTCGGTATTTTTCGCCAAATGCCGATCTTTCACGTTTTCTGGAGCGTTGTATTGAACTGCCGGAAGAAGGAGAAAACTACATACCAAACCGAAATTACCTGCTTAAAAAACTGGTTTCCCTTACCACAAAGGAAAACGAATGGTTTTTATTATCCCGGGGTTTCAAGACACGTGGTCAGGCAATAGAAGAAAGCTTCTGGTTTATTCTGGCATATCACGGATATCGTGAATTTGGCAATAATGGATTCAGTTTTCATCCTGCTGTAAGTAAAAGATCGGGATCATTTACAGTGACGTGCAGGGATTCCGCTAACAATCCTGTCTTTCGAATGATTATTCCGCGAAACAGGGTAAGGAGATTTCTCTTCTCCCTGAATAAATACCTGCCCAACCAGCACAGTATGCCTATTCATCCTGTTCCGCTTAAATCAATCTTTAATGTGAATGTAAACACGGAATTGGATCTCGAGGTGCGGCCCTTGATAAAACTGATACAGGAAGACGGAGAAGAGAAATTCTTTAAGCGGGAGGAACTCGAACGTTTTCAATATGATGACCTTGTCTATATTCCCGAACTGGGTATCATGGCCGAGCTGGAAAGGCCGGGAAAAGAAAGAAAATTCCATGCCCCTGTCAAAATGGTCCTTAAAAAGGCTCAGGTGCCGGAGATTCTGGATAAATATGGGGACGAAATTCTTTGTGACGACAACATAATATCTCCTGAGGTAAAGGCCCTTAATATAATCAAAGACTATGACCGAATAGATATTGATCCGGGCATACTGGACAGGGACTGGTGCTGGCTTTCTGTTAAATATGGGTTTGGTAGCAGCAGCCTTCTTTTACAGGACATCCTTCGCGCACGTGAAGAAGGTCAGAAATATCTGGCGACTGTTTCAGGCTGGGTAGACATCCAATCTTCACGGTTTAAGGAAATCAGCGATGTGTTCAAAGAGGTAGACATCAAAAGCGGCAAAGATCAGATTAAATTTTCCCGGCTGGACCTGTTGCGTTTGGCTGTGTCCGGCCCAAATATACTGAATATCAGGGATAATGCCAATGAAAGCGCTGAAATACTAAAGCGGATTGTTGAACTGAGGCCTTCCAGACCCTTTAAAAAGGCAAAAGGCCTTAAATCAGCGCTCAGGGCCTATCAGAAACTGGGGGTGGAGTGGATATCTTTTCTGTATGAAAACGGATTCGGAGGGCTCCTGTGTGATGATATGGGCCTTGGCAAAACGCACCAGATCATGGCGTTTCTGCTTTTCTTAAGAGAATCGTACAATGTGAAGGCCCCGTTTCTTGTTGTTTGCCCAACAACTGTCCTGAGCCACTGGAAGGACAAGGTCGATGAACATGCTCCTTCTCTCAAGGCAATAGTCTACCACGGAGGAGGCCGTGATTTAAAAACCTCTCTGTCAAAGGGGAAAATGCTGCTTACCTCCTATGGCGTTATGTTGAGAGATATGGATAAACTCAGTAAGACGCGATTTTCTGTTGCTGTCTTTGACGAGATTCAGCACATAAAGAACCCTGAAACCAGGGCATATGAGGCATCTCTCAATATAGATGCCAAAATGAAGATAGGGCTCACCGGCACTCCGATAGAAAATCGCCTTGAGGAACTGAAGGCCCTTTTTGATCTCACTGTTCCCGGATATATGGGAACTGACGCCAATTTTATTGAGAGGTATTCCCATCCTATACAGGATCTTAATGACAATAAGAGACGGCATGAACTTGGCAGGCTGATTTCGCCCTTCATTCTGCGGCGTCTTAAGAAGAGCGTTTTAAGCGAGCTGCCGGAAAAAATCGAGGACACAATGGGCTGCTCTCTGAGTGACGATCAATTGAAACTGTATAGAGACGCAATAAAATCAAGGGGATCGCAACTGCTTGACAAACTTAAAAAAGGCGGGGAACCGATTCCATATATCCACATATTTGCGCTTCTGAACCTTCTTAAACAGATCTGCGACCATCCGGCGCTGGTGGAAAAGGCCCCGGAAAAATATGAGGAATACCAATCAGGCAAATGGGATCTGTTTAAGGAGATCCTTGGCGAAAGCCTTGGAAGCGGTCAAAAGGTGGTTGTCTACAGCCAGTACCTGGATATGATCAGGATAATCGAAAACCACCTCAATAAGGAGGGTGTAACATTTGTATCGCTGACAGGCGCCAGCAGGAATCGCGGCGATATATTGAAACGGTTCAGGGATGATCCTGCATGCAGC
>CAZJOB010000474.1:0-2994 GCA_964547435.1 uncultured Desulfatiglans sp.
CAACTGTTAAAATGCTCAGGTGAAAAGATCTTGTACGGATTTACTTGAAAATCCGGACATAAGAAATTGTTCTATCATACAATTTATGATGCAGCTTCATGAGCTGTGGATTTTGTAGGGTCAGGATTTATTCCTGACCGTTTTCAGGTGGGGTATAATCCGCCGTCGCCACTAGGAGGCTGTCCGAGAATACATTTTTTTCACCTTTTGGTCATTCCCGCGCAGGCGGGAATCCAGTCATTCCAAGTACTTATAGATTCCCGCCCCCGTATCAAGTGCGGGGCAGGCTCCAACCGCGGGAATGACGCCTTCGGCTATTCTCGGACAGCCTCATAGGCTATGGCGGGACAAGAACCCCACCCTTCGCTCATGTCTATTCTTCCATCGCTTCCGCCACTATCTCCGTGATATCCATGACCCTGATTCTTCCCCTTTCATCTTTGGGGATCACTCTGGCGCCCTTTGTCAGGTTATCCTTGCAGGCCGCGCAGCCGGTCACTATTATCTCAGCCCTCACTTCCAGCGCGTCTCTTACCCTTTCGGCTGCCATGTCACGGGCCAGATTGTGATCATTCGCCATAACCAGTCCGCCGCCGCCGCAGCACCGGGCAAGAAGCCTGTTTCTCTTCATCTCCACAAAATCGACCCCCGGTATCTCCTTCAGAATGTTCCTTGGCTCCTCAAAAATCTTGAATGACCTGCCAAGGTCGCAGGGATCATGATATGTTATTTTTTCCGAGACATTCCCCTTCAGCCTTATCCTTCCCTCCCTTATCAGTTTTTCCAGGTAATGGACCGAATGATAGACCTCAAGCCCCAGGTCGCCTATACGCGGATACAGTTTTTTAAATGCCTTGTAACAGCCCGCGCATGGCGTTACCAGTTCCTTTGCATGAACCGCCTTTATTCGCTCGATCATCTTTTTTACGTGGGATTCAAAGTCATCCGCCGCGCCCATAAGGAAAAGAGGAAGCCCGCAGCAGCCTTCGTCCGCTCCAAGCACGGTATAGTCCACCCCCGCGGCATCCAGGGGCCTTAAAAGGCTCGGGACCATCTCCATGTCAGAATAGCCGGGAACGCATCCCATAAAAAGGAGCGTCTCTGCCGTTTTCTTGAGTTCACCCTTTTCAGCCTTTTCGGCAAGGGCCGGAGGATAGATCTCTATCCGCTCCTCCCTGGGATTTCCATATATGTTTTCCGTGCTGAATATATTCTTTCTTAATGCCACCATGGAATCTGAGGTAAAGCCCGCCTTAAAGAGCTTTTTTCTCACTCCCTCAACAATCTCATCCACCTTTATCAAGGCAGGGCAGAAATAGGTGCACGCCTGACAGGCCGTGCAACTGTAGAAAGACTCTGCCATCTCCTTTGTGGGCTCTTCAGCGCCTGTCATCAGATAAAAGGCCAGGGCGTTTCTTCCCCTGGCGTTTCTTGACTCCCTGTGGGTAACGCTGAAGGTGGGACACCCCCTTCTGCAATATCCGCAGTGAATGCAGGCTATGACCTCATCGTCTGTTTCCCTTCCGAACGAATTGACCCCTTCGGGATGTTCAACCAGGTTCTGAAAGGCGAAATAATCCAGCACGTCGGGTTTTCTGCCTGTGTCTTCCAGGTACATCTTGCCTGGATTAAGGATATTTTCAGGGTCAAGGGCCTTTTTGATGCTTCTCATAACATTCAGGGCCCCGCCCATCGCGTCTTCAATATGGGGCGCCCTGGTGAGACCGGTTCCATGCTCGGCAGAGAGGGTTCCTCCCATTTCCATAACCTTTTGTGCCAGCTCCTCGGACGCGGCCTTAACCCTTTTCCAGTCTTCCCTGCTTCTCACATCCGCCACAAAGGTGGTATGGACATTGCCGTCGCCCACATGCCCGAAGGAACTGATCATTACATCGTATTTTTTTGAGACAGCCTGGGCATTGCGAATAGTCGCAGGTATCATGGTGGAGGGCACTCCCAGGTCTTCACTGATGGATATCATTCGGTAACCCGGCCGAATTCGGGACAGTGTGGGAACCAGCCCTCCCCTGGCCTTCATCATCTCTTCCCTTCGGCCCGGATCGTCACTCCATTCAAACTCCCTGCCCTCATGGTTTTTGCATATAGCTTCTATTCGTTTTATGTCCCTTAAAACCGTTTCACGAACACCGTCGGCCTCCATAATTAGAAGGGCCTCAATCGAGGAGACGTCCCTTCCAAGGGCTTTTTCAACCACCTTGAGACTGAAATTATCCATAATCTCGCATGCGGCGAGCCTTATGCCCGAAGTGGAAATTTCGGTGACCGCCTCAACAGCCGCGTTGATGTCGCCGAATATGGCTATTGCCAGGGCGCTGTATTCCGGTCTGGGTTGTATCTTGACTGTTACCTCGGTTATTATTCCCAGGGTGCCTTCAGCCGCTGAAAACAGGTGAGTAAGGTCATACCCCAGGGATGACTTGGGAGCTATGCTGCCTGTTTCTATTATTTCACCATTGGCCAGCACGACCCGAAGACCCTTGATATAGTCCCTAGTGGTGCCGTATTTTACGGCCCTGTGCCCGCTCGCGTTTGTGGAGACCATGCCTCCTATTGTGGCTACCACCTCGCTTCCGGGATTAGGGGGAAACATGAGGCCCTCTTTTGCCAGGACCTGATTAAGATTATCGCATATAACACCCGTTTCAAGGCGCGCGTAAAAATCCTTTTTATTTATCTCAATGATCCTGTTCATGAGATGAAGGTCCAGTATAAGTCCTCCTCTGACAGCAAGCACCGCCCCTGTAACGCTGGTCCCTGTTCCCCTTGCAATAACCGGAACCCTGTCCCTGTGGGCAAGCTTCATAATAGAAGATACCTGTTCAGTGGTGCGGGGAAATACGACTGCATCCGGGATGCCCTCATGCACTGACATATCACGGGAATAGCAAAGGCATTCCGCCCTGTCGTCAAACACATTTTCTTCGCCTGTTATTCGCCTGATTTCATCTATAATACTCATAATCGACTCCATTT
>CAZJOB010000475.1:0-2989 GCA_964547435.1 uncultured Desulfatiglans sp.
TTCTGTTGTTTTTTAAATCGTGGGCTGATCTTTCGGCGGCCTTTCTGGCAAAGACCAGGGCCTCAAGGAGTGAATTGCTTGCAAGACGATTGGCCCCGTGAAGCCCTGTGCAGGCTACCTCGCCTATGGCATATAGATTACTTATGGTTGTCATGCCGTTTTCATCCGTAAGCAATCCTCCGCACATATAATGGGCCGCGGGAACAACAGGTATAGGGCCCTCGGTAATATCTACCTGATATTTCAGACAGTTTTCATATATATGAGGAAATCTGCTTATAATAAAATCTTTCTTTTTATGGCTTATATCAAGATATACACACTCATCGCCGCTTTTTTTCAGTTCAAGGTCTATGGATCTGGCAACTATGTCTCTGAAGGCAAGATCCTTGAGCGGATGATATTTTTCCATAAAACGCTCACCCCTGCTGTTAAGAAGTATGCCGCCCTCTCCTCTTACAGCCTCCGATATAAGAAAATTCTTGGCAAGAGGATGATAAAGGCAGGTAGGGTGAAACTGCACGAATTCCATGTTGGCCGCCTTTACACCTGCCCTGTAACCCATGGCAATACCGTCGCCCGTGGCAATATCCGGATTGCTGGTGTAGAGGTATATTTTCCCTACCCCGCCCGAGGCAAGGACAGTGACCCTGGATAGAAATGTCTTTACGCCTCCATTTTCAGCATCAAGTATATAGGCGCCCCAGCAAGATTCTTCTGACTCTGAGCTGATAATGCCCCTTCTGACAAGCTTTGAAATGGTTATAAGATCAATAGCCATGTGGTTTTCAAATATTGAAATGTTGGGATTCTCCTGAACCTTTTCCAGAAGTGCCCTTTCGACCTCTCCTCCGGTGCGATCCTTGGTATGAACAATCCTCCTTCTGGAATGCCCCCCTTCCATTCCAAGTTCAAGGTCATCCGAATCTTCATCGCGGGTAAAATTTACGCCCATCGCAATGAGTTCTCTAATCCTTTCAGGGCCTTCCTTTACAACCATTTCAACTGTCTTTCTGTTGCACAGACCCACTCCTGATTTCAGTGTATCTTCGACATGAAGATCAAAACTGTCATCCAGATCAAAAACAGAAGCTATCCCGCCCTGAGCATAGTTCGTGGATGCCTCCATCATCTCTTTTTTGGTCACAATGGCGACCCTGCCTGTCTTTGCCGCCTCAAGTGCGAAGCTTAAGCCTGCAATGCCGGAGCCTATTACAAGATAATCAGTCTCTATTTCCATTTTTTCTCCCGGAATATTATTGTCATCAATATTGTTGCACTCGTAAAAATTCAGATTTTAGCTTTTTCAGTCATTCCCGCCTGCGCGGGAATGACGTTTTCGGGACTTCCAAGGAAGTCAAAAGCAACTTTGTAGTGCATAGAATGTTTCTCTAGGTATAAAACAGTTCTTAGTAGCGCACCATGACTTATGCATAACATAAAACCACATTATCATTTGTAGGGGCAGGTCCCCGTGCCTGCCCGGTATGAGCCCATAAACAACCTTGGCGGGCCGACACAGGGGTCGGCCCCTACGGCTGAACATGAATTTCCCCTCAGTGACCTTTCACTGAGGTTAAAAAAGACTTCGTTTCTCATAGATTGTTGCTAAGCGGCATAAAACAGCTTTTTACGAATTTAACAATGTTTTTTATTTCATTTTATTCAGCAAAGCAATTCAAATTTTTAACTGTTATTGACACGGCTGGTATTGTTGAATAAATTACATTTTTTGACCACTAAATCGACAGTGGGTCTATTATGTTTAAAACCGGACTAAATGAGAAATATTAAATGATAAAAATAAACAAAGAAAAGGTCATAATCTTCGACTGTGACGGCGTGATGTTCGACTCCCGCCAATCCAACCGGAACTACTATAACTCCATTCTCACACACTTCGGCCTCCCCCCTATGACAGAGAATCAGATGGAATATTCTCACATGAGCACTGCCGATGAGGCTGTCGATTTGCTATTTAAAGATTCTGATCTTCTTGATGAAGCACATGAATACAAGTCCCGCCTGGATTATTCCCCGTTCATTAAGGATATGATTATCGAGCCGGGCCTAAAGGATCTGCTCGTGGAACTGAAACCGGAATTTGGTCTTGCAGTCGCCACCAACAGGAGCAACACGATCGAAGAAGTGTTAAGGCAAAACAGCATTCATGACTTCTTTGATATTGTGGTATCCTCGCTTGATGTAACCAGACCGAAACCTGATCCTGAATCCGTAATAAAAATCCTTGATTTTTTTAACATAAATCCTCATAAAACCTTCTATATCGGAGACTCGCTTATTGACCAGCAGACCGCCCGGGCCGCAGGTGTAGTATTTATTGCATATAAAAACCGGGGATTGGATGCTGATCATCATGTAAATTCTATGATGGATATATTGGAAGTTGTCGGAAGATAAATTAAAATAAACGTTTGATGTTGTTAACAAAAGCCGTCTGAAGAGTTGATAACTCCCCAGACGGCTATATTAAATCCATTAAAAGCAAATTTGAATTGTTATAGCATTCTACATGGCACTATGGGCCAAGAAGTGTCCTATAAATACTTAAATCTTCATCACCATTATCGGATGTCACAGACACTGTCATTTGTACGTTTACTGGCCCACTAGCAGTTCTGGTATTTTCCCATGTAATTTTAAAATCAGTATCCCAATAGATATCATCATCTAAAGTACAACTTGTAGTTCCTTCTGTTATAACCCCTGCCGCTTCTCGACTTGATGGTTCTAAAGTAATGCTGATCTTTGTTCCCGGAGTCAGCCTATTACCAAGGTGATCCGAAACTCTGACATAGAATTCCTGTTCCTCACCATTGTTCATAGTATTAAATGAACCGTAACCCTGGGTTGAGGAATATAATGGAATAATTTCAATAATAGTGGAACCCGAATGCATGAGTTGCATCGTAGTGAACAGGGTATTGGTCAAATTTGAGGGTGATGTCCCATTAATTTGCTCCCATGT
>CAZJOB010000476.1:0-615 GCA_964547435.1 uncultured Desulfatiglans sp.
CGATTCTCTCACAGAAATTGCGAACAGATTCAGGAGTATAGCCCCTCCTGCGAAGACCCGAAAGGGTTGGCATGCGGGGATCATCCCATCCGGTCACATGCCCTTCCGTAACAAGCTGTATGAGTCTTCTCTTGCTCAATACAGTATAGCTCATGTTTAACCGGGCATATTCTATCTGCCTGGGGTGGTATATGCCGAGCTGATCCAGAAACCAGTCATACAGGGGTCTGTGGTCCTCATATTCCAGACTGCATATAGAGTGCGTAATGCCTTCAATAGAGTCCGACTGACCATGCGTCCAGTCATACATGGGATAGATGCACCATTTATCGCCAGTGCGGTGATGTGTCGCGTAAAGTATGCGGTACATCACCGGATCTCGCATATTCATGTTCCCTGCAGCCATATCGATCTTCGCCCTGAGCACCCTTGATCCCTCTTCAAACTCTCCGGCCCTCATGCGTTCAAACAGGTCCAGATTCTCCTCGAGGGCCTTCTCGACGGCGCCAAGGCCGCGGGAGTAGGCGGCATCGGTGTCGCCGGCGGTCGCTTCGTAGGGACGCGTGGCGTGCAGTGCCCGCACGAGGGCGTCCACGGCGACGATGCCTCGCCAGG
>CAZJOB010000476.1:625-2986 GCA_964547435.1 uncultured Desulfatiglans sp.
CTGTTTTTGCCCGGTTCGGTAAGGGTGCCCCGATATTCGCGGATCTCATCCGCAGTAAGGTCGTCAACGTAGGCCTTTCCATCTTTAATGAGCTTTATCGCCCATTCATAAAGCTGGTCAAAGTAATCGGAGGCGTAAAAAAGGCGCTCTCCCCAGTCAAATCCCAGCCAGCGGATATCCTCCTGCTGTGAATCCACATATCTTTTTTCCTCTTTTACGGGGTTTGTATCATCGTAGCGAAGATTATAAAGTCCGCCGAATTCTTCAGCCAGGCCGTAACTTATGCAGATCCCCTTGGCATGCCCGATATGCAGATACCCATTCGGCTCGGGTGGAAAACGCGTATGGACCCTTCCTTCAAACCTGTTGCTCTTTATATCCTCTTCTATGGCCTCGCGTATAAAATTTGAGGGCGCCTTTGAATCGACCGACGTCATTTTCATTGCTCCTTGGTTTATTCAGCAGTTATGGAATTTGTGTTATTTTTCCACAATCATGTCTCATTACCATGATTCAAGTCAAGCAATAACTATGATCGATTAAAGGAAAGCAGATATCTGTGGCAATATTGTTTAAGGGAAAAGAACAAATAGTAAAACCGGCGTTTTTTCTTAACACATTTTCTCTCAACCGGATCCTTCCGGCATAGATCAGCTTCATATTCAAGTATTTTAATCATGCGGCTTTCAGTTTGATCCCTGAAATCATTAAGAGTAAGATCTGTCATCTTTCCCCCACTTTAATCCGAATTTGCCAAATGACTTTAATGCTTATAAAGGCATATATGTTCTTTTGATCGGACATCCTGCATTATTTCTTAAGCAGAATTTATGCCAGATAAGATTATTAAATAATTTCCTTTAGTTATTGTTCTTTAAAAATTTTTTTATAGAATATGTCAAACCGATCTTTGACGCCTTGTCAGAAATCTGACAAAGAGCTGGCGTTTTTTTCTCTCTTTTCACAGCATAATTATTGTCCGGGTGGATAACAGGCATAATGCATTTCATGCCTGTACTCTGAAGCAATTCTATAAAAATACTGTTAAAATGTTATGGACACTATCAACTTATCATGCTAATAGATCCAAGTTTATTGATGTATTGCCAAATGAGAAGGACTATTCCGGAGGTTAATAAATAATGTTACTTAGTTTGATGAGAAAACATGCTAAATCATGGCTGATTAAATTCCTGATGGTTATTATTTCCCTCGTCTTCATCTTCTACTTCGGGTATAACTTTGACGAAGACCGGGGCGCCAAAGTGGCTGAGGTAAACGGCGAAATTATAAGCAGGCTTGAATATGACAAGGCTTACAACGACCGCCTTTCCGCTCTTCAAGACCAGTACAGGAACGTATGGGATAATAATCTCATAAAGATCTTTGACCTTGAAAACAGGGCGCTTGAGGAACTGATAGAAAAAAAGCTGATCAGCCAGGAGGCAAGAAAGATCGGGCTTGATGTCACGGAGAGCGAGGTCCAGGAAAAAATTATGGAAATTCCGGCCTTTCAGTCAGATGGTTTTTTTGATAAAGGAAAATACCGGGCAATCCTATCGAGTAATCGAATGGAACTCGAGGATTTTGAGGAATCTTTTTCACATGATCTTCTTCAGCAGAAGCTGATACAATTTCTTATGACCTTTTCAATCATCAGCGAACAGGACATTCTGGATTATTACAGGTATGCCAATGAGAGTGTGAACCTTAGTTTCGTCAATTTTTCACCGGATAATTACAGGGATTCCGTCAGTATTGATCAGGGCCTAATGAACAAATTCTTTGAGGACCGCAAAGAGGACTATCGCATTCCTGAGAAGATTAAACTGGCCTATATAAACATTGATCCTGACCAGTTCAGGGATCAGGTAAAGCTGGAAGATACTGATATTACAAATTTTTATGAACTGAACACCGACATGTTTTTAGAGGAAAAACAGATAAAGGCCCGGCATATCCTGTTCAGGATACCTGAAGGCGCATCTCCGGAGGATGAAACAGCCATCATGGAAAAGGCCCATTCAGTTCTTCTGAAGGCAAAAGAAGGGGCTGATTTTGCCGAACTGGCAAAGGAATACTCTGAAGGCCCCACAAAGGACATGGGCGGGGACCTCGGGTATTTTCCGAGAGGTCGCATGGTGGCAGAATTTGAAGACACAGCCTTCAACCTTGAACCGGGCGGAATAAGCGACCCTGTTAAGACCTCTTTTGGATATCACATAATTAAAGTGGAAGACATCAAGGAGAGCCGAACAAAGGAACTGGAAGAAGTGCGCGACCAGATAGTGAATATTCTGACCAGAAATGAAAGCCTTGACCTTGCCAATTCAAAGGCATTATCTCTTATCGATCAGATGC
>CAZJOB010000477.1:0-2984 GCA_964547435.1 uncultured Desulfatiglans sp.
CATGAATCTGTTATTCCCGAATGGCGTAATCCGGCATGTGACCGGTCATAAAATAGAGACCCTTCGCTTTGCTCAGGGTGACAGGCATCGGGCACGGTTGTAGATACTTGCCTGGCAAATTTCTCAATAAAACAGGTTATTAACCTTTGATAAATTCGGATTGTCCCTTTTTTTATTTCTTCATCAACAAATATAGAGACTGTTAAAAACAAAACTGCATGTTGGCAATCTGTGAAAAGCATGATAGATTCCGGAATCAGAGCCTGCCCCGCACTTGGTGCGGGGTTCCGGAATGCCAAACAAAAAACCGACTTTTTATGATTTCATCAATATTTATGAAATCGTAAAAAGTAATATTCTCTTGTTTGTCATTCCCCGGCTTGTTGAAAATCCCGATGCTGTTTTCGGGGCCTGCCGGGTCGTAGCCTTGGCGTAGACTGGACCGGGGAATTCATTGATTTCAGATAGTTATGGATTCCCGCTTTCGCGGGAATGACGTTTTTGGGACTTTTTATGAGAGCCACAATATTTATGACCCCGTAAAAAGTCGATTTTTTTTGTTTGTCATTCCGCGACTTGATCGCGGAATCCAGTGATTTCAGATACTTATAGATTCCCGCCGGAGTTTATCCCGAACTTGATTCGGGGCGGGAATGACGTTTTTAGGATTTTATATGAATGTAACAAGGTTGTTAACAAGGTATTTTTAAAGAAAAAGAAGATTTTCTATACAGAGGAATAATTTTGCAGGATGAAACATCCCCTTTAAAATCTATTGAAGAGAATGCAGAACAGGAAAACCCTTCAAAATTGAATTTAATCTACAGGTTTACCGCCCTTAGACCCCTGGAGTACAGGGACTACAGGTGGCTTTTTATGGCCAACCTGATGTCTTTTCTTTCCATTGGTATGCAGCAGATTACACGCGGCTGGCTTATACTGATGCTTACCAATGATTCCCCTCTCGCCCTGTCCTTTGTTACAATGGCCTTTGCCCTTCCCATGACCTTTGTTTCACTTGTCGGAGGAACGCTTGCCGACAGGGTGCCCCGCCGTTCTTTGATGCTCATGAGTCAGGCTGTCGGCTGTTTTATGGTGTTTATCCTCGCGACCCTAGATTATACTGGCATTATCAGGTACTGGCATCTGATTGTGATCGGCATTATCAATGGTTCCATGGCCGCGGCAAGTATGCCAAGCAGGCAGTCGATCATCTCAGATATTATCCCTGAGGGCAAACTGATGAGCGCCATCGCCCTCAGCAATTTTGCAGTAAACATGGGAAGACTGGCAGGTCCGGCGCTTGCAGGGGTGTTGATTTTGTTTATCGATACGTCGGGTGTTTTTTATACGATTGCCCTTTTGCAGTTGTCCGCCTTCTTTTTCACCTCCCTGATGAAAACAGGCCGAAAACCCACAGGCAGCCGCGATAAAAGCTTTTCTGCGGATATTATTAAAGGCTTCAAATACGCCGGGAAAAACCGGGTTATACTGGGCCTTGTCATCCTTTCACTTGTTCCTTCGATCTTCGGGTTTCCCTATGTCACACTCCTTCCTGCATGGGCCAGAGAAGCCCTTAACGTTCAGTCCGATGATCTGGGCTGGCTAATGGCTATGATGGGTTTGGGATCGATTTCAGGCACCCTGGTTCTAGCATCGATCAGGAGACTCAAAAACAGGGGGCTGTTTCTTATTATAAATGGTTTTGCCTGGGGGCTCTCCCTTTTCCTGTTTTCAATGTGTGAGACCTACTCTACTGCCTATTCGTTTATCTTTATACTGGGTTTTATGAGTTCCATATTCATGTCCCTCAACAATACCCTGATGCAGGTAAATTCATCGGCTGAAATGAGGGGCCGAATGATGAGTCTATCCTTGATGACACTGGGAATAATGCCTCTGAGCGCCGCGCCATTTGGGTTTCTTGCAGAGTACATTGGCACTCCGGGCTCATTTATGATCGCGGGCATTCTTCTCTGCCTGTTTATTTTATTCTTCTATCTGTTTACACCTGAATTTCGAAAGGCTTCACGCTAGGATATTCAGGAGAGGTAACCGGCCCATTGCGTGGCAGTATCCCTGATATAACCTTCAGGCACGTTCGTCATTATTCGGTTATGGCCGGGCAGGAGCATGGTGACATCCAGTTCTGCAAGGCGGTTAAGTGAATTCATGTGTTGAGCAGGGTCGGCCCCGTGAAGATCATATCTTCCGATGGCGTAATCGGCATAGATGACATCACCCGGAATCAGTATCTTTTCCTGCCTGTTATAGAGGGCAATGCTCCCTGCCGAATGACCGGGTATATGAATAACCTCCCAGGACATTCCTCCTATATCAAGAACATCATTGTCTTCTAATCTTCTGTTTACGCTGAATCGAAACAGGCCATCCCTGAGATTATACTGGGACTGGCACATGCTCTTAAACATATCCATGCCATAGACGGTTCTCTCGTCGCCCGTTTCAAGGGGTTCTGCCTCTGCCTTGTGCACCCACAGCTCGATCCCCGGAATTGCCTCCCTTATCTTATGCAGGCAGCTTATATGGTCCAGGTGAGTATGTGTCATTATCACCCTTTTGATATCTTTCAGTATGATGCCATCCTGCTCTATCACACGCAGTTTATAGCCTCCTTTTCCTATGAGGCCCGCATCAATCATGGACAAATCGCCTGTTTCAGGTTTCCCGATAATATATACATTGGCATCGGGTATCATGTCGTCCTGTCCCTCTATGAAATATATCCCTTCCGCTACCTGCGTCATATAAAACCCCCTGTTTTGAATATTTGTTTATAACCATAATTCATTATATAAATCAGTTCAAGGATTATGATGAAACGCTTTTTATCCAGGAGGCTGTCCGAGAATGCATTTGTTCCACCTTTTGGTCATTCCCGCGCAGGCGGGAATCCAGTCATTTCAACCACTTATAGATTCCCGCCGGAGTTTATCCCGGACTTGATTCGGGGCGGGAATGAC
>CAZJOB010000478.1:0-2976 GCA_964547435.1 uncultured Desulfatiglans sp.
CAAAGTTGCTTTTGACTTCCTTGGAAGTCTCAAAATCGTCATTCCCGCGCGGGAATCTATAACTGCCTGGAATAACCGGATTCCGAAATCCAGCCTTCGCCAACCGCCGCCGCTAAAGCTTCCACCTTCGTCACGCTACAGCGTGACTATGGCGTGATAAAATGGAGGTCAGGAGGGCTACGGCCCGGCAGGCAAGATCCGGAATGACAAACAAGAAAATCAGACTTTTTACGAGTCTGTCAAGAATGACAGTTCTAAATATGTATAAGGAGACTGAAGAAACAAGAGTAAAAACAGGCCTTAATATTGTAGTTAAAAGGATAAAAAATCCAAATGTTTCGTGTGTTTTGTTGTTAATGTGGGCCTTACACTTATTATTTCTGATTCCTTTCTGTTGACAGTTCTTTTTTTTTTATCTATACATCGTTAACTCAAAATTAACATATAAGAGGTTATTCAAAGAATGAACGAGATAAAATATAAAAGCATTCCTCTGGAAGAAGCTGTGAACACAGTGCTTGCCCATGACATTACACAGATCATTCCCGGGGAATTCAAGGGTCCCGCGTTTAAAAAAGGCCATATTATAAGAGAAGAGGACATTCCCAGACTGCTGGATATGGGCAAGAAAAACCTGTATGTACTGGACCCCGCAGATGGTTTTGTCCATGAGAATGAGGCCGCGGAAAGGATCGCAAAGGCGGTCTGCGGCGAGGGCATCAGGCTCTCGGAACCGGCAGAGGGCAGGATTAACCTTTTTGCCCTGAATTCAGGCCTTCTGAAGGTAAACAGTGAAGCTGTCATGAAAATAAACACAGTAGAAGATGTCGTGCTGGCGACCATTCACACAAATCAGAAGGTAACGACTGACAGGGGCCTGGCAGGCACCAGAATAATTCCGCTGGCGACAAGGGAGGAAAACCTTCTTGAGGTGGAGCGAATATGTGAGGAGTATAATCCTGTTATTGAGGTTAAACCCTTCAGGCACATGAAGGTAGGCGTTATTACAACGGGCAGCGAGGTATTTTCAGGACGTATAAAGGATAAATTCGGCCCTGTGCTCAGAAAAAAATTCTCTGCGCTTGGCTCTGAGGTGGTGAAACAGGTATTTGTTTCCGACGAGGTCGAAAAAACAGCAGAGTTGATCAAAGAGCTCATAAAAGAGGGCGTGGATATGGTTGCCCTTACTGGCGGAATGTCCGTTGATCCCGATGATCTGACACCGGCGAGCATAAGGGCGGCGGGAGCAAAAGTTGTGTCCTATGGTTCTCCTGTTTTCCCGGGCGCTATGTTTATGCTGGCCTGGATAGGGAATATTCCGGTGGTGGGTCTGCCGGGATGTGTCATGTATCACAGGGCAAGCATCTTTGACCTTATAATGCCGATGATATTAACGGGTGAAGAGGTGACAAAGGAATATATCGCGTCTCTGGGTTATGGCGGTTTCTGCGCGACCTGTAAAGAGTGCAGATATCCGGTGTGTGGGTTTGGCAAGCGATAAAAATTTAAAATAGAGACCCTTCGCTTCGCTCAGGGGTGACAGGCATGGGGTATGGTTGTAAATAACTTGCCTGGCAATTTTCTAAAAAAAACAGGGTAATATCCTTTGATAAATTCGAATTGACCCAAATTTAATGCAGTACCGATTTTGTTAACATGAAAGAGGTTAAGATGGGCATTGACGGCACCTATAATATAATGGCCGATACACCGCTTGGCAGAAAGAAGATAACTCTTACCATGAAAATTGATGGCAATTCACTCTGCGGAAGCGCCAGTATGGCCATGATGGGCAAGGCGGATTTCAGCGGGGGAAGGGTTGAGGGCAACAGCTTTGAGTTTGAGGTTGAGATGAGCAGCCCTTTCGGACGAATCAGTATGTCAAACAGCGGGAATGTTGAAGGTGATATTATTTCAGGAGAGGTAAAGACCTCTATGGGAAATATGAAATATTCCGGTAACAGGGTATAACAACTCGTTATAATCAAGAGGGTGCGCCAGGATGAAGCAGATAACAGAAAATGTATATGCAAAAACAACTTTTCAGGGATGCAACTCCGGTTTTATCGTAACAGGGGAGGGCGCTGTTGTTGTTGACACCCCTATGGTTCCCGCACAGGCGCGGGACTGGAAAAGGGAGATAGAGAGGCATGCGCCCGTGAAATATGTCATTATCAATGAGGCCCATACTGATCACTATTGCGGAAGCTGTTACCTTGGCGGCACTGTCATCGGAACAGAGGACAGTGTCATGGCCCTTAAAAATGCCAGAGTAGATGATCTGATAAGAGAGCTTTCATGGATGGCGCCCGGGAGTCCCAAACCTGATGAGAGCTTTTTTTTCAGGCCTCCTGAGATCGCCCTTGAAGGCGAGGCCATATTGCATCTTGGTGAACATACCATACATATTCTTTCTGTTCCGGGTCACACCGCCAAACAGCTTGCGGTTTATGTCCCCGAAGAAAGGACGATCTTTTCATCTGACAATATCAACCTGGGTATTCCGATTTTTATTGATGCGGTTCCTGATGAATGGATCAGGTCCCTTGACAGGTTAAGTGAACTTGATGTCGATCATGTAATACCGGGGCATGGCGATGTTACCGATAAAAGCGCCTTTGATAAAATGAAGAACATGATTCTGACGTGGATGGATGTGGTCGGAGGAGCCATTAAAGAAGATATGGACCTGGAACAAACCCGACAGAGAGTAATAAACGCCAAAGAATTCGAGGCAATACCAAAAGAAGGCCAAATGGAGGGTCTATTCAACATGAATCTGGAGTCACTATATAGGGCACTTAAGGTGATGGGCTCGTAAAAAGTCGGATTTACCCACTTGTCATTCCGTGACTTGCCTGCCGGGCCGTAGCCTTGGCGAAGTCTGGATCGCGGAATCCAGTGTTATCAGGTACTTATAGATTCCCGCCTGCGCGGGAATGACGTTTTCGGGACTTCCAAGGAAGTCAAAAGCAA
>CAZJOB010000479.1:0-2973 GCA_964547435.1 uncultured Desulfatiglans sp.
ATTGCCATGTGGTCAATTCTGGTTGTTTCGAATAATAAAGAGATTCATCAACAGTTCAGGTCCTTTCCGGATGCTGATATCGATGTAAGCACTGCTGGTGATGAGAATGAGGCAATGGAAAAGCTCAGGGGAAGACGCTTTGACTTCCTTTTTATTGATATTAATATATTAACTTCATCCCTGCCTGAAAACAGCGTTAAGGACGCTATAAAAACCTATAAAAATCTGTATCCGGCCCTTGACATCATTGTAATGTCTTCAACCGACATGATGAGAGACACAATCATGGCGGTAAAGGAAGGCGCCAGTGATTACATTATATATCCTGTTAAGAGTGACGAGGTCAGACATGTCATAAAAAGCACTCATGAATCTACAATCGTGAAATATGAACTTGATTATCTGAGGGACCAGTTCTGGGAAGAAGATTCTCTTGAAATCACTCAGACACACAGCAATCAGATGGCAATGGTCTACAATAAAGTAAAATCTGTAGCCCCTACCATAAGCACTGTATTGCTTTCAGGAGAAACCGGAACAGGAAAAGGCGTACTGGCAAACCTGATACACAGGCACAGCAACAGGCGGGACTCCAGGTTTATCAGCGTGCATTGCGGAGCAATTCCGGACACCCTTCTGGAAAGCGAGCTTTTCGGGCATGAGAAGGGCGCCTTTACCGGGGCAATAAGAAGAAAACTTGGAAAATTTGAAATAGCGCATCAAGGCACGATATTTCTGGATGAGGTAGGGACTATTACACCGGCGGCGCAGATTAAACTGTTGCAGGTGCTTCAGGACGGCACTTTTCAGCGTGTGGGGGGTGAAGTGACCATCACCACAGATGTAAGAGTCATAGCCGCCACAAATATGGATCTTAAACAGATGTGCAGTGAGGGTCAATTCAGGAAAGACCTTTATTACAGACTAAATGTATTCCCTATTGATTTACCTCTTTTACAGGACCGGCGTGAAGATATACCCCACCTCGCTACAATCTTTCTGCAGAGAATGAACAGACTAAATACAAAAGAGATAACAGAAATCTCCCCTCAGGTTATGGACGCCTTTATAAATTACCCCTGGCCCGGAAATATACGTGAGCTGGAAAACCTGATAGAGAGGGCGTATATACTTGAAACTTCATCTATTCTTCAACCAGAAAGCTTTCCCGGCGAATTGCTGGATTATGCATCTTTGGATATCACTCCGGGGACAGATAATAAAAGGAGCATCGCCTATGTGAGGCGTAAGGCAATTGAAGAGGTAGAAAAAAGGTATCTCAAGGATCTTATGGCTGAAAACCTGGGAAAAATAAAAAAATCAGCAGATATAGCAGGCATTTCAACACGTCAACTGCATAAATTACTCACCAAATACCGGATTAATAAGGATGAATTCAAGACAAACCAAACCCTAAAAAAATAAATGGCTTCTCATATATAAAAATGCGGAACCATTAATTCCTGTTTTATTAATTCAGGAATTCAGGATTCTTTCAAGCTGTTTTTTAATTTGATTTCAGTAGGTTACAAGTAATATTTACACTCCTGATCAGATAATTCAGCATTTATTCATGTGCTGTTTATCAGTATCATTGATTCTGATAATTTGACTCTCCGGATTATTATTCATAGATTTCAATGGGTTATTCTTTGGCACAACCATTGCTATTAAAATAGGGATGAAAAATTTTTCCGAACATATTCGAGGTCTTATTACTCCGGCGAGGTGGGATGAAACAGGCAGGCCTGTGCAAATAGCCCTTTCCACCTTTGACGAAGATGTATACATTATTGATGATAATGAAAAATGTAAGGAGTTAATGAGACATATCAGGGAAGAGGTGGAAATAAAAGGGAAGGTAACACATAGAGACGGGATAAAAAGAATCAAAGTTGATAGTTATATATTATAATTCAAAAACCGGAACTCTGATTTCTTAAATAACTGTTTGATCTGTTCCTGTTTTTAAAAATTTATTTGGGGAAGAATTTTCTTCCCTTTCTTTTTTTATGGTATTATACAGGAAAAATATGGTGCATAGAGGTGTCGAATACACTTTCCTTAATAAACCGGGAAAAATTGAATAATGAATGATGAACTCGAAAAAATTATTAATGTGCATTTTTTTCTTGATTCTCGATGTTTTTTCATCTATTTGATGCCATTCTTATTATAACAGGTAAAAATTTATCATGAATCCATCTGCGAAAAATATAAAAGAGAAAAAGAAATCACCACAAAAAAAGAGAGACAATGATTTCAAAACAATATTCCTGAGCAGTTTGATGAAAAAAAAACAGGAACTTGAGATAACAATCGATTATCTGATTAACGGCCAGAAAGAGGATATTGACAGTACTTCTTTCGATAATTACATTGATGAACTGGATCGCGCAGACAGAGAAATTTTTACTCAGTCATATTACAAATTTCTCGACAGAAAAAGAAAAGAACTGAAACGAATAGAAATACTGATTGGAAGGATAAAACAGGAGGAGGAGGATTTCGGAATTTGTGAAGAATGCGGAAATCCAATACCTGAGGGAAGGCTTATGATCATTCCCGAAGCCGTGCTGTGCGTGCCATGTCAGCAGGAACTTGAGAAATATGAATCAAGATTAAACCTTGCCAACGCATCCAACAATCACACACAATCAAAATTTGATTATTCGATCAATACGGAGGATGCTGATATTGATGATGATGGGATCTTGATCAAACCTGACACTGAACGCATGTCCCTTATGGATCTGGATGAAATCGAACTGGAGGATATGCCTGAAACGCCAAATAATGAGAAACCCGCTTAATAATCCACGCCTGAATAAAAAGATTATCCTTTAATTGATTATCATCAAAGGATTTGCTATAAGTAACCGCCTCATGCAGAAAAATCTTACATAACATATGGAATATAAGGCTTTTGGAAATGAATAATATGATTAATTTATTATACCCCTTTAATGTCCT
>CAZJOB010000480.1:0-2948 GCA_964547435.1 uncultured Desulfatiglans sp.
TGTAATAGCATCCATAAGCGCACATGCATTGAACAACGGCACTGTCTTTGTCCTGTTTTTACTGACGCTGAGTGTATAAATGATGGCCCCGCTTTGTTTTATAAACCTGCCTCCCTTATACCTTCCAGTTCTTCCCATCTTTTATATGCGGTTTCCAGCTCGTTTTTAAGCTCATCAATCCTTGCCTTTGAGCCTGCGATGTGGTTCCCCCGGTTCCTGTAGAATTCCGGATCCGCCATTTGTCTGAACAGGGCCTCCTGCTCCTGTTCCAGAATCTCTATGCGCTCAGGCAGATCATCAAGCTCTCTGGCCTCCTTAAAGGTCAGTTTTCTGGGACCGGCCTTTTTTTCACGCTGTTTTATCGGCCTGGATTTTTCTGCAGATTCCTTTTTTGCGGTGTCAACCGGCCGCTGCCTTATCCAGTCATCATACCCTCCGGGGTATTCGTTTATATCTCCGCCATCTTCAAAAACAATTGTGCTGGTGACGACATTGTTAAGAAACGCGCGGTCATGACTCACAAGGAGTATTGTGCCCCTGTATTCAAGCAGTCGTTCCTCAAAAAGTTCAAGGGTTTCCATATCAAGATCATTGGTAGGTTCATCCAGAACAAGAAGATTTGAAGGCCGGGTAAAAAGCCTGGCAAGAAGCAGCCTGTTTCTTTCACCCCCTGAGAGGATCCGCACAGGACTCCTGGACCTCTCCGGTGTGAAAAGAAAATCCTTCAGATACCCGATGACATGACGTGCAACGCCGTTTATTATTACAGTGTCCCTGCCGTCTGAAATATTTTGCTCAACCGTGGCATCCTCATCAAGCTGCTCTCTAAGCTGGTCAAAATAGACTGTTTCAAGCCTTGTGCCCCTTTTTACATTGCCCCTGTCCGGGGCTATCTCTCCCATCAGTATCTTAAGGAGAGTTGATTTACCTGCTCCGTTCGGCCCTATAATGCCTATCCTGTCGCCCCTTATTATCTTTGCGGAAAAATCCCTGATAATAACCGATCCATTATAACCATGGGTTATTCCGAATGCCTCGATAACAAGTTTTCCTGATGACACCGCTTCCTGTATGTTTATTCTTGAAATCCCTGCCTGAATCCGCCATGCCTGCTGCTCCTCGCGCATCTTTTCAAGGGCGCGGACCCTTCCCTCGTTTCTGGTGCGTCTTGCCTTAATGCCCTTTCTTATCCACTCCTCTTCCTCTGCAAGCTTGCGCAGATACTGTTTCCTGTGAATCTGCTCCTCGTCAAGCACTGCCTGTCTGCGTTCCACAAAGGATTTGTAACCGCATGCCCAGTCAAATATATTTCCCCTGTCTATCTCTATTGTTCTTGTGGCGAGTTTCTTTAAGAACAGTCTGTCGTGTGTAACCAGGATAATAGTCCCGGAATATTTTTCAAGATACTCTTCCATCCAGGCGATGGTGTTAATGTCCAGATGATTCGTGGGTTCGTCAAGAAGCAGGATGTCGGGATTTGACACGAGAGCCCTCGCGAGAAGTATCCTGCGCCTGTATCCCACGGAAAGGGTTTTGAAATCGGCATCGGGATCAAGGGACATTTTTTCAAGGATGGTATCAACACGACTTCGGATTTCCCATCCCTGCATTCTGTCCAGTTTTTCATGCACAATGCCTATTTTTTTGAGTGTTATTTCTTCATGTCCCGAAGAATAAATTTCTGAAAGCCTGCTGTGCTCATTCAGGAGAGATTCTATTTCCGACAATCCTCCTGAGACCACATCATGAACAGTTCCTGATAGTTTTGAAAGTTCCTGAGAAAGGCCTGCTACACTTACTCCCTTCTGAATGGAAATTGTGCCTGAATCCGGTTTTATCCTGCCTTCTATCAATCCAAGCAGAGTGGTTTTTCCTTCGCCGTTGCGGCCCAAAATACAAACCCTTTGTCCCTTTTCCACCTGAAGATTTACATTATTCAGCAGGGGAGGTCCGCCAAAGCTTATGCTCACATCCTTAAGACTCAAAAGGGCCATATCAGATAGTTATCCCGGTCATATTTTTTTTAACGATTCCTTCTGCAAAATGAAATAAGTTATCTTTAATGTAATACCCTGTCAAGCTGCTATAAGAATCTGAAACAGGTAGCATCTTGACATTGGATAAATCCGGTATTAAGACATTTCATATTAACATGGCTGAAAAGGCTTATTAAAGACAGATCAGGAGATCTTATGGATTCGGAAAAACGCGTACCGGAAAATAAAAGGCTGAGCAGCGAAGAAATGGATGACATCGTTTCAAGGGCCAGGCGTTCCGGAGAAGAACGGCTAAAAAGTTATCGTGAGCAGTCATTAAAGATCCACCCCTGGATATGCGCCCGCTGCGGCCGCGAATTTACCAATAAAAACATACATCTGCTCACTGTCCACCACAAGGACCATAACCATGACAATAATCCGGCAGACGGAAGCAACTGGGAAAATCTGTGTGTCTATTGTCACGACAATGAACACCGAAGGTATCTGGATCATATTGATGGTGAAATGTCGGAAAGCCCGGCTGAAACACAGGAGCCCATAACTCACAAACCATTTGCCGCCCTCAGTGACCTGTTGAAGAAGTAAAACCAAATTATCCATTGATGTTTAATATTATTGCAAATATAATGTCACAGAATTCATCATCATTTAAGGTAATTTCATATGTCTGTTCTCTTTATCAGTTCCACGGGCAATCACGCTGGCAAAAGTCTTCTGGCATGGGCCATCGCCCTAAGACTGATGGAAAAAGGGAAAAAGGTCGGGTATTTTAAACCTTTCAGCGTAAACCCGGTCCTGATAAATGGCCTATGGACCGATTCCGACGCCGTTCTTTTCAGAAAAATCCTGGATATCGACGACCCCGTTGAGTTGATATGTCCTAATATCGTGCATGGAAATTCAACCGAAAAAGAGGCCTCACATGGGGATCTTCAGGATATATTATCC
>CAZJOB010000481.1:0-2935 GCA_964547435.1 uncultured Desulfatiglans sp.
TATGTGCCCATAAGCAACCCTTGGCGGGCCGACACATAGGTCGGCCCCTACGGTTAACTTTTCACAATGTGCCGTTTTAGGGAGATCCTAAAAGACTTCGTTTCTCATAGGTTGCCGCGGAGCGGTATAATTCAGCTTTTTACGAGACCATCAAATTTTCATTGTGAGCAATTTAAAATTGTCATTCTGAGCGAAACGAAGAATCTCTCATGAGTCTGTTATTCTGAATGGCGTGATCCGGCATGTGACCATTCATAAAATAGAGACCCTTCGCTTCGCTCAGGGTGACAGGCATCGGGCGCGGCTATAGAAACTTGCCTGGCAATTTTCTCTATTAAAACAGGTCATTAATCCTTTGAGAAATCCGGATTAATCCAAATACCTCTATCATTTCCTGCCGGCAATAGCTGGAGCGCCTGCTATTTATTTTTACAGTAGACACGATTTATAAATTTTTATATATCCATATATATGTATCTGCATAAGGAGAGAAAATGGAAAAACATCTGACCGGGTGTGCCCTTTGTTATCACAGTTGCGGCATGGAAGTGACAGTAGAGAACGGAAAGGCCGTTCAGGTTGAGGGACAAAAGGATCACCCCATTAACAGGGGTTATCTGTGTCCCAAGGGAAGAGCGGCCATTGAACATCTTTACCACCCCGAACGCCTGAAATATCCACTGAAAAAGGTTAATGGAACATGGGAGAGGGTTACATGGGACCTTGCTTTAAGCGAAATAGCGTAAAAGCTGCTTAAATTAAGTGAAGAGTTTGACCCGTCGGTAATCGCCTTTTTCTGCGGCTCCATCGGCGTTGAAAATGTCGAGATGGTCTCTCTTACTCAGCGCCTTAAGGCCGCCCTTAAAACCCCAAATTATTTTTCCGTTGAAAGCATATGCTACAGGATGAGAATAAGGGCCAGGCAGATCACTTTTGGAAAATACCCTGTTGAGGGTCTTGATTCGAATCTTTACCTCCTTTGGGGACATAATCCAGCGGCCTCTGATTTTCCTCTTTCTCTGGCAATAGAAGAAAATATAAAAAAAGGCGCAAGGATAATTGTAATTGATCCCAGAAAAATATCCATAGCGGACAGGGCTGAAATGTATCTGCCCATAAGGCCGGGAACAGACGGGGCCCTGGCCCTTGCGCTCATCAATGTTGTGATCAATGAAAACCTCTATGACGCTGATTTCGTGGAAAAATGGACGTTCGGTTTTGACAGGCTTGTTCCCCATATTCAAAAATATACCCCTGAATGGGCTGAAGCCATTACCTCGGTTCCTGCCAGGGACATTCGCGTTCTGGCAAGAAGGTTTGCGACCACAAAGGGAGCGAGCATCTATCACGGCACCTGCACTCAGGACCAGAGCGCTAACGGAAGCCAGACAGACAGGGCAATGGCCATTCTGCAGAGCCTGACCGGAAATATCAATGTGCCGGGAGGCTGGGTCATAAGTCCCAGGTTAAAGCTGGCCAACATTACCCTTCCCTTTGATGGCAAGCCGCTTGGCGCGGATGAATATCCACTTTTCTATCAGTTGTGGAACAGAAAGAGCCCCTATGGCGTCATGAATATGGTTCCCGAGAGTGTGCCTGAAAAGCTGAAATGCTTTATAGTGGCCGGGGGGAATCCATTAGTCACCATGCCGGACACAAATGCACTTACAGAGGCATTTAAAAAGCTTGATCTCCTTGTTGTATATGACCAGTTCATGACCGAGACCGCGAGGCTCGCGCACTATGTGCTGCCGGCCGCCAACCAGTTTGAATTCTGGGGTCTTGCATATAACTATAACGTATGTCACTGCGCACCATATCTCATGCTCAGAAAACCGATTCTCTCAAGATATCATGAATGCAGGTCAATACAGGAAATGTATACTGAACTCGCTGAAAAATGCGGTTTGGGCCATCTGTTCCCATGGAAATCCGAAGAGGAGCTTGTTGCCCATGAGCTTGAACCCTGCGACCTTGATATAGAGAGTCTCAAGGCAAAACCCGAAGGTGATTATTACAGTCAAATGAAATATGGCCTTGAAGAAGGCGTATTTGCCACGCCAACCGGAAAGATTGAGATATACAGTCAGGCGTTTCAAGATTCCGGTTTTGATCCCCTTCCTACATACCTGGAACCGGCAAAAAGTCCGCAGGGAGAATTGTGGAATGAGCTTGGCGACAAATACCCGCTGATCCTGTCCACGGGCACAAGAGATCTTTACTATAACGGCAGCATGCTTCACAACATTGCGTCGCTGAATAAGAGATCCCCTCGTCCATTGGCGGAAATAGGCCCTGACACGGCATCAAAATACGGCGTATCCGACCAGGACAGTGTAATTATTGAGACAGACCGGGGTTTTGTGCGCATGACCGCAAAGGTGGATAAAAGGGTTATGGAGGGCGTTGTCATCATACCCCACGGGTGGCCTGAAGAGGCCAACTGCAACCGGTTGACAGATTGTCAATGCCGCGAACCCATTATGGGTTACCCTCAATGGAAAGGCCTGTTGTGCAGTATCAGGAAGGCCTGAGTTAAATAACACTGCCTTATAGCTTCAATATACAGGGGATTTTTTATAGCCCTTCTTCTCCTGCATGTGTGAGGCAGATCGAATGATTCAACAAAAGGAGTATTGCATGCAGAAAAAGATGCGGAAACTGAAAGACCTTCTTGCCGAAATAGCCGATCTCAAGGGTGTGATTGCCCTGATGGAATGGGATCAGCAGACCAATATGCCCAATGGAGGCGCTGAGGCAAGGGCACTGCAACTGGGAACTCTTGGAAGGCTTGAACATGATAAATCCACATCACTCGAACTCGGAAGACTTCTTGATGAATTGAGAAACAGCCTTGAATCAATGGAACCTGATTCAAATGATGCCCGAATGATCAGTGTCGCAATAAGAGATTATGAGCGTGAAACACTTGTAC
>CAZJOB010000482.1:0-2929 GCA_964547435.1 uncultured Desulfatiglans sp.
TTTCTTCGGACGACCAGGATTTGATGATGATCCTTCTTTGGGCAACGGCCTTTTCTTCAAGTGCGTCAATGGAATTGACCATCAGATTAGAAACAACCTGCACCAGCCCCTGTTGATCACCGAGGATAGAAGGTGAGTTTTCCTCCATCTCAATATCGCATTGCACACTTTTCATGTTAAATTCATGTTCCATAAGTTCATGAATCTGAGCGACAATATGATGCAGGGATATTTTTTCCATGGTCTCATTTGAACGCGATGAAAAAGCATGGAACCTGTCAAGTATGGTGTTAAGCCTGGAAATGGCGTTTGAAATGGTCTTTAATCTTTTCTCTAATATGCTGTCTGTTGTATCCAGCATCGCGAGATCCAAGTGGCCGTAAATAGCGGTGAGAGGCTGCTTTATCTCATGCATGATCCCGGCGGCCATCTGGCCCATGGTGCTCATTTTTGCCGCGTTTACCAGAAGATCCTGACCTTCTTTGAGTTTAGCGCTCATCTCATTGAAATCCTGGCCAAGGCTTTCAAACTCGTCACCGCTTTTTATAACAACCCGGTGGCCGAATGCACCCTCTGAAATCTTTCTGGTTGCGTTTTTCAATACCTCGATAGGTCCCATGTTTTTCTGAATCAGATTCATGCTTATAAAAAATACCAGTGCGAGTGTAAATGCAATGGTTAAAATAAACGAAAGCTTAAATTTGGTCATGGGAGCAAGGACATCCGATTTTAATATACTTATTATGACAATCCATTCAGGATAATAAAAATTGGATTTCAGAAATATTGAAGAGTAACTTGCCATGTATTCATCTTCCTGGTGCTGCCATTCAAATTGACCTGAGGTTGATTCAAACATATCCTTAAATACTCGTTCAGGGAGTGATGAAAAACCCGACATTGAGCCTAAAAGGCTCCGGGTAGATCTATCCAGAACGCAAACCTCGGTTAGCGGGGGTTTCCTCTCTGCGGCTTCTAAAAGATATGGATGACTTATTTTACCAATCAGAACCTTGCCTTGCGGGGATAGGGTATCAAAAGCCACACACATAAGTATGTCCGGAGTGGTATCTCCGGAATCCTGTATATAAAGGAGTGCTTCGCCTGACAAAAGATGTTGCCATTCTTCGGCAGAAAATTCAGGTTTTTTAGATAAAGTGCCGTATATGTTTTTCGAATTTTCACCGCTGAATACCGCAAGCGCGTGAAAGCGATCAAATATCGTGTCTGTGAAAAGATTAAATTCACCTTCTTCCAGGTTATCGGAATAGGTTTCATAATAAGCCGCCATGAACTTCATCTCGGATCGAAGGAACAGCAGTTTTTCATAGAAGGAGACGGCCAGAGATTTACTCTCCTGCCTGAGACTTTCATTGAAGTTGTTGATTAACTGATTTCTTACATGAAAGTATGAGACTACGGCGAATACCGAAACCGGCAGAATGGCGCAGATAATAAAAAGAATGAAAATGCGCTGTGCGACTTTGGTCCGAAATGATCTGATTTCCAGTTTCATTAAAATATCCTAAATAATAAAACTAATTCAAAGATTCTGCGGGATTATCTTTTTACCCATAAAACATCTGTCTGGTTCTTGTAATGAAAAATCTCTTTATCTCCTTTTTTCATGTAGAAAAGCGAAAAATTATATTCTAGACCTTCCTTATTCTCAAAATCAATGTGGTAAACTGTAGCATTTTCTTCTACGCTCTTTTTTACCCCCTTAATAGTATTGATATCAATATAATCCTCATTCAAATTGGAAAATATGATCTGATCCTCTGAAATCTCAACTGAGCAGCCTTTATAACGCGGTTCATCGGTTTCCCAAAGACCTGTCAGTTCCTGAGGAAAGGGCTCTTTATTCCAGAATGAACAGCCTGACAATAATCCTATTAAGATCAAGAGGATAACAATTTTCCGCGTCATTGGTTTACCTTTTCCCTATACAGTATGTTCATACCTCCCGGCCGATGGCCCGGGATACTTTTGTTTTATGCATATTCAGAAACCAGCCCGATATACCTTCCATTGTGCGCCCGAATAATATCATCATAACTCGCATTTGCCGTCAGGGGCGCCTGGCTTTTTCCATCTCTGCCCATGCTGTAAAGGTCAAAAAAATCGTTTATGGGCACCACGTTATGATCCTTTCTTTTTTTCCCAACGCCTTGTCCTTTGATAGTGGCAAAGTTCAGATATTGATATGGATTTCCCCATGGGTCCAGCAAATCCCCTCTGCCTATCTCCTCAAGGGTTTCCGGCAGTGACCCATTATCCTCCTCCCAGATGCGTATCTCCATTTCCAGCATTCTAACTTCCGCGATTGCCCTTGTGACCCTTGCCTTTTCAAGATACGTATAATAAGAGGGAATTCCGATGCTGGCAAGGATTCCAATGATTGCTATAATAACTACCAATTCAAGAAGTGTAAAACCGGAAAAGTCTTTTCTGTTCGATCTCTTAACATTTTGATAGCGCGACCTGGATCTTATCACAAAATGAAAGAATACTGAGAGAATGAAATTGTTCATAATCTATACTTGCTCGTTTCCGGAGTAATGACTGTTTGATTTCATGTTCCGCCATATTTAGACTATATCCTTTTTTTAAGATCGGCCTGAATGGTGAAAATATTAACTTTATTTGCAGATATTTTTTAAAAAGATGATGATTTTGTAAAAATTGGCTATTTCGGAATTTTTTAAAAGGCATAATTTGATTTTTTAGACAGGATTTACTGGATCTACCGGATCTTTTTTTTTACAAAACATTAATACTATCCTGTCAATCCTGTTGATCCTGTCAAATTTTTTGTCTATATCCGAATTTCTCAAAAGATTAATGACCTGTTGAATTGAGAAATTTGCCAAGCAAGTATCTACAGCCGTGCCCGATGCCTGTCACCCTGAGCGAAGCGAAGGGTCTC
>CAZJOB010000483.1:0-2926 GCA_964547435.1 uncultured Desulfatiglans sp.
TTGAATCCCGCCGCGGGCGGTCGAATCAGCCCTGCTCCTCTCTGAGAACCGCGCGATAGCCTATATCCTTTCTGTAATACACCCCGTTCCACTTTATTTTACCAACAAGTTCATAGGCCCTTTTCTGCGCCTCTCTGACTGTATTGCCCAGGGCCGTGACGCATAACACTCGCCCCCCGTTTGTGACAACATCATTCCCCTTAAGGAGGGTCCCTGCGTGAAAAACCTTTATGTCTTCGAATTCGGTTTTGGGGAACCCGGAGATTGCATCCCCTTTATTATACTTCTCAGGATATCCACCCGCTGCCATAACCACACCCAGGGAAGCGCGTTTATCCCATTCTATATCAACCCTGTCCAGTGTTCCATTCATTGCCGCCATGCACAGGTCAACCAGATCCGATCGAAGCCTCAGCAATATGGGCTGGGTTTCAGGGTCGCCGAAACGGCAGTTGTATTCCAGCACCATTGGAGTGCCATCATCCTGCATCATGACACCGGCGTAAAGAAACCCGGTATAGGGAGACCCTTCATTCGCCATGCCCTTTACTGTCGGTTCTATGACCTCGTTCATGATGCGCCTGTATGCCTCTTCTGTAACAACAGGAGCAGGAGAATAGGCCCCCATTCCTCCGGTATTGGGACCCTTATCGCCATCATATGCGGCCTTGTGATCCTGAGATGTGGCCAGAGGCAGGATATTTTTTCCATCAACCATCACGATAAAGCTGGCTTCCTCGCCTGTAAGACACTGTTCGACTATAACCTGTTTACCGGCATCTCCAAAGGATTTCCCCAAAAGCATATCCTCCATGACCGATATAGCCTCTTCATGGGTCCGGGCTATTATAACCCCCTTTCCGGCTGCAAGCCCGTCTGCCTTGATTACCACCGGAAGATCGCAGGAGAGTATATATTCCCGCGCCGGGTCCTTTTCTGTAAACACACGATAATCTGCTGTGGGTATTCTGTGGCGGCGCAGGAAATCCTTTGTGAAGACCTTGGAGCCTTCCAGCCTGGCCGAATCACGAGTCGGGCCAAAGCACTTAAGACCCTCTCTGTTGAACAGGTCAACAATCCCCTTCACAAGAGGCGCCTCAGGACCGATAATGGTCAGGTCTGTTTCCTCCCTTTTAGCAAATTGAACCAGGGAAGCAATATCATCGGCCTTGATATCAATGTTTTCCACTTTGGGCTCCAGGGCAGTGCCCGCGTTGCCCGGCGCCACAAACACCCTTTGCACCTTTTTTGATTGAGCAATCTTCCATGCAAGCGCATGTTCCCTTCCACCGCTTCCTACCACCAGTATTTTCATAATATTCTCCCTGTTTCTGATAGAGTGTTTGTCGCTGAATATTACCGGGAGTATAGAGAAGAGGATGTATGGTGTCAAGGTTCTGGATGCTGGATGCTGGATACTGGATACTGGATGCTGGATACTGGGTTCTGGATGCTGACTTCCGAATTCTGTAATCCCGGGGAAATTTTTTATTGTCAATCAGTGATTTTTAGGCTTTAATAGGCAATAATTAAATATTTCAGGGTAGTTAAAGATTTTTTACAGCCTCATTTGAAATGTCTGTCCTATATAACCGGGTAACAGGAGACACGTATGAAGTTCGCTGCCGCCATGCTGCTGGCATGCATGACACTTATTATCTTACACGGGTGTTCAAAGGAGGAGCCTGTTAATCTTACTGACAAAAGGACCCACGTAAGAAGACCCATTGAAAAGGCCCCTTATGATATGGAAACAGATGAAATTTCCGAAACATTCGTACTCAATGCGGCCCCTGAAACAAAGACCTCAGGTTCAGCAGCGCCTTCGGAACAGAAAGATCCCATAAATGCAGAGGAAGACACAGGGGGCAAGAAAACCGGTTTCTACACCACAAAAAAAGGGGACAGCCTTTTAAGCATTGCAGCAAAGGACGAGATTTATGGAGATTCCATAAAATGGCCCATGCTGTACCGGCATAACAGGGATTCACTTTCAGGCATATTTAAGGAAGGAGACCTTCCTGAAAAGGAACTGCCTGAAAGCATTTCGTTAAAGATCATGACGCAGAATGAAATAGCGAATAACCTGCAAAAAAGATCCGGCAATTATGAGGTTGTAAATATTATTTCATCGCCTGAGATGGCAAAGATCGCCCCTTACGCTGTCAGGCTTATTGACAATAATTATCCGGTTTATATAACCCGGGTCGATATAGAGGGAAAAGAGTGGCTCAGGCTTCGTGTCGGTTTTTTTAAAACAAGGGAAGAATCCGGAAAGACGGGAGAAAGGATAAAATCTCTCATAAATATTTCCGATATATGGCTGACAACCGTGGGTGATATTGAATTCGGGGAATTCGGGGGGTACTGAAAGGCAGAGGTTGAGAGGTTTAGAAGATAAGAAGTTGAGAGGTTGAGAGGATAAGATGTTGAAATCAAAAAAAATAATTTTAGGCGTAACGGGTGGTATTGCGGCGTATAAGTCAGCCGAACTGGTCCGGATTCTGCAAAAACAGGGCGCTGAGATACAGGTGGCCATGACCTTTAACGCCACACGTTTTATCGCCCCTCTCACCTTTGAGGCGCTTACAAAAAACAGGGTCATATATGATATGTTCAGCCCGGAGACCCCTTCGCTGGCCCATATAACATGGGGCCAGGAATCGGATCTTATAATAATAGCCCCGGCCACCGCGAATATTATCGCCAAAATGTCTCATGGCATAGCGGATGATTTTCTTTCTTCAATGGTCCTGGCTGCAACCGCTCCCATACTCCTCTGTCCAGCCATGAACAGCGTGATGTACGCGAACAGCGCCACTCAGGAGAACATAGAAAAACTCATAAAGAGAGGGTGCGTTGTCATGAGGCCCGAAGAGGGGGAGCTTGCCTGCAATACCGAGGGCCCGGGACGACTGCCGGACCC
>CAZJOB010000484.1:0-2925 GCA_964547435.1 uncultured Desulfatiglans sp.
GCGCGTTCGAATCGCGCATCGCCCACCATAAAAATAGAATTGAGGTGACTGAAAATGGCATTTCTAAAAAAAATTATTGTTTTCGCGATAATTGCCGGAGTCTTATACATGATTCTGGGATATCATTATATAATAATCGATAAATCAATAAGCATGCTGAAAAAATCCGAGCTTACCCTGAAATATACCTTTTTCAGCACTAAGGGAAAGACGGATGATGCCGTTCTCAAGGTGCCCGAACTCTGGGAAGACGGGATAGGAGAGCTTCTGGTAGAAAAAGGGGAAATCAGCCAGGAAAAGTTAGATCTTTATAAGGAAAAAATGGAGGAGGATGAATATTATTAGATATCGAAATCCACCTTTATTTTATACATCCTGATTTTGGGAAGATTAAGAATTTCCCTAACGCCGGTCTTCGCTGATATCTCTTTAAGACACCTCTCAATAAACTCCATATCAGGGGCAATAAAAGTAAACCATATATTATAATCATTGCTTCTTAAATAGTTATGGGTCACGCCCCTGTAACTGTTCACAACCTCTGCAAATTCATTTATCCTGTCCTCAGGAACCCTGGCCGCGCACAGTGTACTTGTAAAATTAAGTCTGGCAGAGTTAAAATTGCCGCCGATTCTTCTTATTACACCATCTTTTTTAAGCCTTTTTACCCTTTCAAGCACCTCCTCTTCAGAAAGACTCAACGATTTACCCAGATCAAGAAAGGGGCTTGATGTTACAGGGAAACCGGACTGGATCTGATTTAGCAGTTGTTTGTCTATGGTATCCATAAAAAAACGATTTAAGGTTTAAGGTTTAGGATAAAACATCCATCCCGTGATTGACCAGGCCCGCCGACATACTTCCCTTTTCTTAACCCTGCGCCCTTAGCCTTGAGCCTTGATCTTATCTTTTGCCGGCTGATAGACGCACAGGGGTTCTTCTGCCAGGTAATCTCCCGTTGCCTCGTATGCCCTTGCCCTGCAACCACCGCAAAAATTGATGTATTCGCACCTGCCGCATTTTCCTTTATATAAAGAAAAATCCCTCAGTTCGTTAAATATCCTCGAATTATTCCATATATAATCAAATGTTGACTCCTTCAGATCCCCGCAGTTAAGTTCAAGATAGCCGCAGGGCTGAACTATGCCGTCATGGGAGATGAAACAGAATGATGTGCCGCCCAGGCAGCCTCTTGTTACCGCGTCAAGGCCGTATGTATCAAAATCTATCTTTTCTCCTTTTGCGCGGGCCTCCTGTCGCAGAATCCTGTAATAGTGGGGAGCGCATGTTGCCTTTAGATGAAGCGGCGTCTTGCCCCTCATATCATAGAACCAGTGAAGCAGTTTTTCATATCTTTGGGAATCGATTTCCTGGTCGATCATATCTCTTGCCCTTCCTGTAGGGACAAGCAGAAAGATATGATGGGCAACTGCACCCAGGTTTACCGCCATCTCAAGTATCTTATCTACCTGATCAGCATTATGCTTTGTAACGGTTGTATTAACCTGGAACTCAATACCTTCCTGTTTTAGAAGAGATATCCCCTTCAGAGAGGCATCAAATGCCCCTCTTACCTTTCTGAATGAGTCATGTCTTTCGGCATTTTCTCCATCAATGGATATGCTCACCCTTTTGATGCCGGAATCAATTATTTTTTTCGCCGAATCAGAGGTCAGAAGGGTGCCGTTTGTCGCCATAACCATACGAAGCCCCAGACCGGTTCCATATTTTGCCAGGTCAAACACATCCGCCCTGAGAAGTGGTTCACCGCCAGTCAATATTATTATGGGCTTTCCTGTAAGAGTGATCTCATCAAGGATCTGCATGGCCTTTTCTGTGCCCAGTTCGCCCTTATATGGGCCTTTATCTGACGAGGCCCTGCAATGGACGCAATTCAGGTTACAGCGCCGGGTTATTTCCCAGGCGATAAGACGGGGGTGAAATGTTCTATTATCTTCAGATCTCATGTAAAATCCGATTTGTAATCTATGGCTAATGGTATAAGGTATACGGTATATGGTCTACGGAAAACCATTCGTGCTCATGATTTCGCATAACTTACCTTATACCTTATACCGTATACCTTAAACCAGATTATATTGTTATTGTTGTAAAAAATGGCACTCTTTCCCTGCATTTACCTACAGTGAACCTAACACCTTCGCGGCATCTTTTGCAAAATATGTAAAAATCAGATCAGCGCCTGCCCTTTTTATACAGGTCAATGCCTCCATCATGACCCTGTTTCCATCAATCCATCCCATTTGTTCAGCGGCCTTTATCATGGAATATTCACCACTTACATTATAAGCGGCAAGCGGGAGAAGACATTTTTCTCTGACTCTTCTCAATATATCAAGATATGGAAGAGCAGGTTTTACCATAATCATGTCTGCGCCCTCTTCAATATCAAGCAGGGCTTCCTTAATCGCTTCTCTGGCATTCCCTGGATCCATCTGATACCCTGTCCTGTCGCCAAATTGAGGGGCTGAATCCGCGGCATCTCTAAACGGCCCGTAAAACGCGGAGGCATATTTGACGGCATAGGATATGATACCCCTTTCCTGATAATTATTGTCATCCAGCATCTTCCTGATCGCAGCCACCCTTCCATCCATCATATCCGAAGGCGCTACAAAATCCGCCCCGGCCTTTACATGGCTCAGCGCTGTTTGCGCGAGTATTTCCAGTGTTGCATCATTATCAACGCAGCCATCCCTGATTACTCCGCAGTGTCCATGATCTGTGTATTCACATAGACACACATCAGTAATAACAACCATATCAGGGAGTTCATCCTTTATTGCTGAAATGGACTGTTGAACGGCCTCGTTTTCATCATGGGCGCTGCTTCCAAAGGGATCTTTTTTATCCGGCAGCCCGAATAATATAACCGCACGTATACCCAGCGACCATAACTCTTCA
>CAZJOB010000485.1:0-2910 GCA_964547435.1 uncultured Desulfatiglans sp.
ACCGTGCCTCCGCTGAGTATTGAGCCGTGCGCTACCAGAGAATCAAGGGCCTGACCTATTCTGGGCGGATTCCCTGAATTCTGTGCGAACACAGTCTTCACGGGAGGATACTGCCGCTGATTTGTCCTCAGAGGCCATAACCTGCTGTACATATTAAAATAGGGGTCCACTCCGGTCAGATCCATATTGGCGTTCCAGTAGGCGTCCAGGGTGCCCACGTCTCTCCAGTAACCGGAATCTCTTGCATTATCCGTGTATATTTCCCTTCTGAAACCATCCTCCTGGGTCGTTACTTCTATCTCTTTAATCTTATTTAAACCTTTATACGGATAGGCCATAACCCGGTATTCGTCAAGGATATCGGGAAGGATATCCCTTCCGAAATCAGGCCGATCATCTTTCTTAAGGAGTTCGAGCAATACATCGGTCCGGAAAATATATATTCCCATTGACGCGAGTATGCGGGAGTTATCCGAAGGACTCGTCTTCGGAATCCGGGGCTTTTCCTGAAAACCTTTAATCCGGTATTTATCATCAACCTCCAGCACGCCATATTCCCTGGAGAGTTCTTTTCTGGTTTCAATAGCAGAAACAGTAACATCAGCATCTGTCTCAAGATGGTAATCCCTGAAGAGAGTGTAATTCATCTTGCAGACATGATCACCTGATAATATTATAACGTGCTCAGGTGATTCCTGTTCAATGAGATAAATGTTCTGCCTTATTGAGTCGGCAGTGCCCTGATACCATTTTTCACCCACCATCATCTGAGGCGGCGCTACCTTCAGATAATGACCGAGATCATGACTGAAGATGTTCCACCCCTCTTCCAGATGCTGCATGAGCGTCTGGGATTTATATTGAGGCAGGACGATTATTTTGTATATTCCGGAATTGATACAGTTGGAAAGAGTAAGGTCTATAAGGAGATAAATGCCCCCAAAGGGTATGGCGGGTTTGGAGCGGTTTTTCGTAAGAGGCATTAATCTTTCGCCTTTGCCTCCGGCCATAATAAGCGCCAAACATTTTTTCATAAAAAAGGCCTCACTTCGTTAATTGAAAAAGATATGCATAAATATGAATAAAAATAGAGAATTTAAAAATAAGCAATAAAAAGGGCTATCTGCCTGAAGAATCAGGCATATCCGCTGACAGCCTTTTTGGTTGCCAAGTATATGGTAAAAGCAACAATATGTCAATTCTAAAATAGCGATATCAATTTATCTTAATTTTAAATACTATTGATTAATAAAATTAATTCCTCAAGTTGATGTTATTGAATATTGATGAATTTGTAAAAAGTCGGGTTTTTGATTTCTCTGTCATTCCCGCCCTGAATCAAGTCCGGGATAAACTCCGGCGGGAATCCAGCATTTTCAACTAGTTATGGACTCCCCCCTACGCAGGAGTGACGGCTTTAGTGCCTTTTTAGCTTTTTTTGTCATTCCCGCGAAGGCGGGAATCCAGTGTTTTCAGGTGCTTATAGATTCCGATTTTCACCGGAATGATATATCTTGGACTTTTTATGATTTCATCCATTTTTATGTTGAAAGATTCATTTGAAATATCTATGCTCTGTCGTTATTTAGTCTGTCGAAAATATTCAGGAGAAAGCAATGTTAAAAATAGGATTTATCGGCTGGAGGGGAATGGTTGGCTCTGTTCTCATGGAGAGGATGATTCGGGAAAAGGATTTTCATGACTTTGAACCTGTTTTTTTTACTACCTCTGATGTAGGTGGAAAAGGACCTGATATAGGCATGGAGATTCCCGATCTGAAGGATGCCTATGATATAAAAATTCTGTCTTCTCTGGACATTGCTGTAACCTGCCAGGGAGGCGATTATACAAAAAAGGTATACCCTGAATTGAGGGAATCGGGCTGGAATGGGTACTGGATCGATGCGGCTTCTGCGTTAAGAATGGAGGGAGACAGTATTATCGTGCTTGATCCTGTTAACCGCCCCGTAATCGATCAGGGTCTTGACTCGGGAATAAAGAATTATATCGGAGGCAACTGCACAGTGAGTCTTATGCTCATGGCACTTGGAGGTCTGTTTGCCAATAATCTGATAGAATGGATATCGAGCATGACATACCAGGCCGCATCTGGCGCCGGAGCAAATAATATGAAGGAGCTCATCAGACAGATGGCCGTCATTGGTGAAGTAACAAAGGATAAGCTAAATAACCCCGCTTCAACAGCTATTGAAATTGACAACATTGTTACCTCAAATCTGCGTGATCCATCCTTTCCAGCCGAATTTTTCGGTGCGCCTCTGGCTGCGAGCCTCATACCATGGATCGATTCACCCATGGAATCGGGCCAGACCAGAGAGGAATGGAAGGGTTATGCCGAAACCAATAAGATCCTCGATCTGACAATTCCTGTGCCTGTAGATGGCATCTGTGTGAGGGTCGGGGCAATGAGGTGTCACAGTCAGGGTTTCACCATTAAGCTCAAAAAGGATGTTCCCATGGATGATATCTCGAATATGATATCAGGGGCAAACGACTGGGTAAAACTCATACCCAATGACAAGGCATCAACCCTGAAATATCTTTCGCCCGCGGCCGTCAGCGGAACGCTCACAGTGCCCATAGGAAGGCTAAGGAAAATGAACCTGGGGCCGCAGTATCTCACTGCCTTCAGTGTGGGCGACCAGCTTCTATGGGGCGCGGCGGAACCAATAAGAAGGATATTCAATATAGTTATTGAACATTTAAGTTGATGCAGGATTGTTGATCAATCGTCATTGTTTTATATTACAGGCTGAAAGCTGATTTCTGAATGCTGAAAGCCTGTTACAACGGAAGTGGAAAGCTCACTGGTGGGGCTCCCGGACTTCAAATCCGGTGCAACGGGCTAAAACCTCGTTGGGTGGGTTCGATTCCCATGCACTTCCGCCA
>CAZJOB010000486.1:0-2909 GCA_964547435.1 uncultured Desulfatiglans sp.
ACCAGCGACCCCCGCGTCCCGAACGCGGTGCTCTACCAGACTGAGCCACATCCCGGCTATTAAACAATTTCAATCTTACATATACTATTCCGGTTTCCGAGGCAAGCGTAATTTTTACTTTATCAGATTTACCAGCCTGTCCATTATTATCGCTGTTGCCCCCCAGATAACAACATCTTCATAAATGAATACCGGCCCCTCATAGGTAAAGTCGTCAAACTTCAATGATTCTCTTCTATATTCGGAATTCCTGCCTAAGAATGCATCGAGCGGAACTGTGATTATCCTTTCCACCTCATCTTGATTGACCAAAAAGTTATAGGGGTAGGGAATGCTGCCGACAAAGGGATGAACAATAAAGCCGGAGACAGCGGTCAATTGATCGTCCATTTGCCCGAGTATTTCCACATCATTGGCGCTAATGCCCACCTCTTCAAAGGTCTCCCTTAGCGCCGTCTCTACCAGAGATCTGTCTTCTTTTTCTACCGATCCGCCCGGAAATGATATCTGGCCCTTATGATGCTCTACTTTATGAGTTCTCTCTGTAAAGAGCACCCCATAATTTCCATTATCACTGAAAACCGGCGCCAGCACAGCCGCGTGCATAAGGGCCTGATCGCTGTTATCGATTGAGGCAGGGACCCTGTTCTTTAAAACTTCTCTTATTTTTTCTGTAACATCCATAGTCGGTACTGTATATCACCTTAAATTAAAACTGGTCAAACCCAAAATCTGTTCCCTTGTATGGGGGATTATCCATTCTTGACATCGGCCCTTACTGGTGGTAAGTTTCCTTTCCTTTAATTTTACTATATGGAGATGTCTATGACATTTCAGGAAGTTATAATGAATCTGGAACGTTTCTGGGCAGGCAGGGGATGCCTTATTCAGCAGCCCTATGACCTTGAAGTGGGCGCCGGTACATTTAATCCCGCCACCCTTCTAAGGGCACTGGGACCTGAACCATGGTCAGTCGCCTATGTGGAACCTTCAAGAAGGCCTACAGACGGGCGGTATGGAGAAAATCCGAACAGGGTGGGCCATTACTATCAGTATCAGGTGATTATAAAACCCTCACCCCTGAATATTCAGGATATCTACCTTGAAAGCCTTAAGAGCCTTGGCATCGACCCCCTTGAACATGATATACGCTTTGTGGAGGATGACTGGGAGTCACCGACCCTGGGGGCATCAGGCCTGGGCTGGGAGGTCTGGCTCGACGGCATGGAAATCACCCAGTTCACCTATTTTCAGCAGGCCGGAAGCATAAGACTCGATCCTGTTACAATAGAAATAACATACGGCCTTGAGAGAATAGCAATGTATATTCAGGAAAAGGACAACATCTTTGATCTCATGTGGAATGACAGGGTCACCTACGGGGATGTCCACAAAAAAGGAGAATGGGAACTGTCCGTGTATAATTTTGAAGAGGCCGATGTGGATATGCTTCTCAGACTGTTTGACATGTATGAGAAGGAGTCCATAAGAATAAGTGAAAAGGGACTGGTGCTTCCCGCCTATGACTATTGTCTGAAATGTTCTCATACATTTAACATACTGGAGGCAAGAGGGGCCATAAGCGTAAGTGAGAGAACAAAATATATAGACCGTATCAGAAACCTGGCAAGAAGGTCTGCCAGAAACTATCTCGCCCAGAGAGAAGAGATGGATTTTCCCCTGGCCAAAAAGTTGAAGAGGTAAATCAAAGTGGAGATGTTATTTGAAATAGGCGCCGAAGAGATCCCCGCCGGATATCTTGAGAACGCCATCAGTGAAATGAAAAATCTCACCCTTTCACGTCTTAAAGAGAACAGAATAGCATATGAAGGAGAGATTCAGACATACTGCACACCCAGAAGGCTTGTCCTGGCCGTTACGAACATGGCGGACAGACAGGAAGACGCGGTTCAGGAGATAACCGGGCCGCCCAGAAAGGCCGCCTATGACCCGAACGGGAATCCCACAAGAGCGGCCATAGGATTCGCGCAAAAATGCGGACTGTCTGTTGATGAACTTGAATGTGTAAAAACAGAAAAGGGGGAGTACCTGCACGCCCGCATGGAAATAGCCGGCAGGCCTTCAAAAGATGTCCTCGCCGAGATACTGCCCCAGGTAATCTCCGGCATATCGTGGCCCAAATCCATGAGATGGGGAGACACAGGTTTTCTCTTCGCGCGTCCGATACACTGGATTCTTGCCATACTGGATGGCGATATAATTCCATTTGAAACAGCAGGCGTTAAAAGCAGCAACACCACGTTCGGGCACAGATTTATGTCACCCGCCGGAATGGCGGTAAAGGATCTGGCTGATTATATAATCAAAATCAGGGACGCCTCGGTCATGGTCAGCCATGATGAAAGAAAAAAGATAATTGAAAAACTGGTTTTGAACATGGCCGAAGGGGTTGACGGGGTTCCGGTAGATGACCCGGAACTTGTTAATATCAACGCCAACCTGGTAGAATACCCCAGCGCAATAATCGGCAGCTTTGAAGAGAGATTCCTTTCCCTGCCTGATCCGGTCCTGATTACCGCCATGAGAGAGCACCAGAAATATTTTGCCGTAAGGGACCATAAAGGCGCATTGATAAATTATTTTATAGCCATTAACAATACAGTCGCTAAAGATCACCGTGTTGTTCGAAAAGGTCACGAGAGGGTCCTTCGGGCGAGATTATCGGACGCTACCTTCTTTTTTGAAGAGGACAGGAAAAAATCCCTTGAAGAGAGGACAGAGGAACTTAAGAAGGTAATATATCAGGCGGAGCTGGGGACATCCTGGAAAAAGGTTGAACGCTTTACATTGCTCAGCCTGTATCTTGCGGATAAAATCGCGCCGGAATATAAGGAAAAGATCAGCCTCGCCTCCAGGTTGTGCAAGGCCGACCTGGTAACAGAAATGGT
>CAZJOB010000487.1:0-2906 GCA_964547435.1 uncultured Desulfatiglans sp.
GATACGGCAAGGCCCATGTAGAAGAGATGAAAAGAAAACAGACAGAGGAACGTCCTCCTCAGCCAGGATACAAGAAGCGTCTGTGGGCGTTTTTAATTATGATGGTAATTGGCGGCGGCGCCGGCGCCTCTGTCCACTCTTTTCTCAGTCTTTACGCGGCCAATGAGCTTGGTGCGACAAATAAGCAGGCGGCGATGGTTTTATCGTTCATTTTTGTTTCAGGACTGTATGGCGGTCCCATAGGCGGATATATCGCGGATAAAATAGGCAGCGCCAAGGTTATTATCGCTACGGATATTATGGGCGGTCTTATGATATTCGGCCTGGTGGGAGTGGACCATTACGGCATGGGTTTCAAAACAGTCCTTTTCATATTAGGGCTGATTCACGCAATCCGGTTTCCCGTGACAGAGATGTTCATCATGGGCCAGTCTCCAGCCAGTTACCGCTCTACAATCTATGGAATATACTATTCCACAATGCAGTATACAGGCGCGATATTTGCACCCATTATGGGTTATTTTATTGATAATTACGGCTTTCATACGATGTTCACATTTTCGGCATACGCGGTTACTGCAGTTGCGATAATAACAGCGTTTTTTATATGGGATGCTAAGGATTAAGGGAATGTCCTGTCATTCTGATTCTTTGTCAATATCTATTATTTTGTTATCATAAACCGAATAACATATTGCATGATTTGTGCCAAATAATGGCATTTTTTGTTAAAGATTTTATGGAATAATGCCGAATGGATATATAAGTATATTGGAAAAGCTGCTGTTCAGAATGTAAGGCAGGGTCGGTGGGTGAGGCATGAGGAAAAACATTCAGCGGCAGTTTTTGATAGAGAAGGCGATAACCTGTGAAGGATTATCGCCTTTTCTGTTAGTTCGTGTCCATCCAAAAACAGGGATTTTTGAATGGATGCTGTCAGCACTCAGCTTTCAGCTACCTGTCCCGCCATAGCCTCGTGCCTCAGAATGACAAACAAAAACCTATATTTTTGAATATTGGTTCACATTTCTACCCACATATTCTTATGAGGAGCCAAAAATTAATTTCTCATACTGGTGACAGGCGCGGGCATTCTTCCTCCGCGTTTGAGGAACTCCCTTGCCGAACTGGGATTTACCTTCATAACAGGCGCTTCGCCCAGAAGGCCGCCGAAATCGATCGATTCTCCTGCCTTTTTCCCCGGCGCCGGAATAACTCTTACAGCGGTTGTCTTGTTATTGATTATACCGATAGCCAGCTCATCGGCTATAATGGCGTTTATTGTCTCAGCAGGGGTGTCGCCGGGTATGGCGAACATGTCAAGACCCACGGAGCAGACAGATGTGAGCGCCTCAAGCTTGTCCAGACTTAAAGAGCCGTTTTTTACTGCCCTGATCATACCGGTATCTTCGCTTATGGGAATAAATGTGCCGCTAAGTCCTCCTACATTCCCGCTTGCCATTGCCCCGCCTTTTTTTACGGCGTCCATAAGAAGGGCCACTGCCATTGTGGAGCCGTGGGCGCCGATAGACTCTATTCCAAAGGCCTCTATGATGTCGGCAACAGAATCTCCAGCCGCTGTGGTGGGGGCAAGTGAGATATCCACGATTCCGAATTGAATGCCAAGGTTCGCTGCCAGTTCCCTGCCTATGAGTTCACCGCCCCTGGTTATCTTAAAGACAGTCCTCTTTATCACCTCGGAAAGCTGAGTAAGGTCGCAGTCCCTGTTTTTTTCAACAACGCTTTTAACAACGCCCGGGCCGCTTATTCCTATGTTCAGGGCCATGTCTGCTTCACCTATTCCGTGAAAGGCGCCCGCCATAAAGGGGTTGTCTTCAGGAGCATTGGCAAATACCACAAACTTGGCGCATCCTATCGCGTCTTTTGTCCTGGCAGCGGTCTGCTTGAGCATGTTCCCGATCATGTTGACGGCATCCAGATTCAATCCTGCCGAATTTGTGCCCACATTAAGAAAGCCGCAGACCCTCTTTGTGGCGGCAAATACATCTGGCATGGATTCTATTAAGCACCTGTCCGCGGCAGTGAGACCTTTATGGACTATTGCCCCGAAACCCCCTAAAAAATCTATTCCCGCCTCCTCGGCTGCTTTGTCCAGGATCTCGGCCATCTCAATATATTTTTCTTTTTCACAGTGGGTCTCCATTATCAGGCTCACTGGAGTAATGGATATCCTTTTGTTTACAATGGGAATGCCGTATTTTAATTCCAGCTTTCGCGCTTCTATAACGAGCCTTCGCGCGTTTTCACTGATCTTGCGGTATACATTGTCCTTAAATATGCTGAAATCGCTATGTATGCAGTCTTTCAGGTTGATACCCATGGTTGTTGTCCTGATATCCAGGTTCTGGTACAGAATCATACTTGCGGTTTCAAATACTTCCTCAACGGAAATAGGCATTTCTTACACCCTGTGCATCATCTTAAAGATATTTTCATGCTGAATCTGGACCTTGAGGCCGAGTTCCTCTCCGATCTTTTCAAGCTCTTCTCTTACCTTCTCAAGGCTGTATCTGGATTGTTTCATATCCACCAGCATGGTCATAACAAAGTAATTATCCATGATCTTTTGAGTAATATCCTCGATATTGATGTCACATTCATAAAGGAGCATGGATATCCTGGCAACAATACCTCTCTTGTCTTTTCCTATAACAGTTATAAAAAGCAGTTCTTTTTCCATAAAATTCCTTTGCTTAATTTTGATGATCTCGTAAAAAGTCCCAAAAACGTCATTCCCGCGAAGGCGGGAATCTATAATAAACGAAGTCTATTTTGACCTCGGTTAAAGGCCCCCGGTTAAAAATTTGTGCGCTTAATCGTAGGGGCAGGTCCCCATAAGCGCTAACTTGTTATTAACTCTCCTTGCCGGCAATATGCCCGAGATA
>CAZJOB010000488.1:0-2887 GCA_964547435.1 uncultured Desulfatiglans sp.
TTCGGCGGCGACGGCTGGGCCTATGATATCGGCTTCGGCGGTCTTGATCATGTTATTGCTATGGCCCATGATGTAAATATACTTGTGCTGGATACTGAGGTGTACTCCAACACAGGCGGCCAGTCCTCAAAATCAACCCCGACCGGCGCGGTAGCGAAGTTCGCGGCGAGCGGCAAGCCCACAAAGAAAAAAGACCTTGGGCGAATGGCCATGACTTATGGTTATGTCTATGTCGCGTCCGTGGCCATGGGCGCCAATAAGAACCAGTTTATGAAGGCGCTTGTCGAGGCTGAGTCATATCCGGGCGCCTCACTTATAATTGCCTATGCTCCATGCATCAATCACGGCATAAACATGGGATTAAGCCAGGAAGAAGAAAAAAAGGCGGTTGAAGCCGGATACTGGCCTCTGTACAGATATAATCCAATGCTGGCTGCTGAAGGGAAAAATCCCTTTATTCTGGATTCAAAAGAGACCACAGGAGATCTAAAGGAATTCCTTATGGGAGAGGTTCGTTACTCAAGTCTTACGAGGACATTCCCTGATAATGCAAAAGCTCTCTTTGAAATAGCGGAAAAGGAGGCCAGGGAAAAATACGAGATCTACAAAAAAATGGCTGAAGGTTAAGATAGAGCCCTGTGCTATTTTTTTCTAAAATTTATTGACAACTTGATTTTTACTTGATAGACGTTACACCTCTTTTTACTGCGCCCGTAGCTCAGATGGATAGAGCGCCGGGCTTCGAACCCGTAGGCCGCAGGTTCGAATCCTGCCGGGCGCGCTTGTATAAGAGTTGTATGAATTATTGATCTTCAATAAAGGATAAGCTGATAGCTTTATAAGGGCCTGTAGCTCAGTTGGTAGAGCAGTTGACTCTTAATCAATTGGTCGAAAGTTCGAGTCTTTCCAGGCCCACCAATAAAATCAAGGACTTAATGGTTTTACTGTTAAGTCCTTTTTTATTTGCCTTCATTTTGTGCACGCATAGTACACTTAATGGCTATTAATTGATAGGGGGTCAAGAGCCTTATAACGCAATTTCTGCCTTTACTGCTTTATAAACATTTCCGCGTTCAGGTAGTTGGGGTTATCTTACTGTTTTCCTGCCATGGACATCTTACGGGCAAAAACCACCTGCGGAACCTTGAGTATCAGCAGGTCATTTTCTCCGATGTATTTATTGTATCCCTGGAGTATTTTGTAGTTGGAGGTCGGCTGAAAGTCTTTATTGAGAAGAGGTTTATAAAAGGTAAAGTCTATCTCAAGGACTGAAAAGTGCCGGGAGAACTCCATAACACTCTCAATGGGCAAGAACTATTCCCTGAATGTCCTCTTCCCAACCTTATGCGCCCTGGCATATAAACTGTATTTTCCTTCAGTATATATCTGTCCTACCCACCCCGAATACCTGTCACTGGCTGTCCCTATATGGATATTTGGATGAATATCGCGGAATATGAAGTTGTCGATATCAGGTTCCATAAACCTGCCTTATTAACGATAGTATTTTTTAGTGACGATTTCTATGCCTTTATCAATAAGAGAGAAACAGCATTATAAACGTTTCCAGCTCATAACACAATTTGATGGTCTCACAAAAAGTCGAATTTCCTGGTTTGTCATTCCGGAGCTTGTTGAAAATCCCGATGCAGTATTTGGGAATCGCGGAAACCACACTAAGACGTCATTCCGGAATCCACACTAAGACGTCATCCCGGAATCCACACTAAGACGTCATTCCGGAATTTAATTCCGGAATCCACAGGTTTTCAAGGTGATGTCTTACCCTGCGCCTTGAGCCCTGCGCTCTGGACCTTTTGCTTTCGCCTTCAGTGGGAACAGCTTTCCAGCCGTGACATAAGCCTTTTCTAATGATACAAAGCTTCAGTTTTATCCAAGGTTCTAGCTTTCTAAAGCTCTTTTCTTCCCAACCTCTTCTGAAAAAAAACAAATAACCAGATGATATTCATAATCAAATGGAGTTATTTTAATATTAAAGGATTGTCCCGGTTTATAAATCCCCTCTTATAACGCCTTTTTTGCCTTCAAAAAACTCAATATAGGCGCATTATATAGGGCCAAAATGACACTTATACCCATTATATCAATTAGTTGTCGTGGTCCGACCCCATTTGAAGACGTCATCCCGGAATCCACACTAAGACGTCATTCCGGAATTTAATTCCGGAATCCACAGGTTTTCAAGGTGATGTCTTACCCTGCGCCTTGAGCCCTGCGCTCTGGACCTTTTGCTTTCGCCTTCAGTGGGAACAGCTTTCCAGCCGTGACATAAGCCTTTTCTAATGATACAAAGCTTCAGTTTTATCCAAGGTTCTAGCTTTCTAAAGCTCTTTTCTTCCCAACCTCTTCTGAAAAAAAACAAATAACCAGATGATATTCATAATCAAATGGAGTTATTTTAATATTAAAGGATTGTCCCGGTTTATAAATCCCCTCTTATAACGCCTTTTTTGCCTTCAAAAAACTCAATATAGGCGCATTATATAGGGCCAAAATGACACTTATACCCATTATATCAATTAGTTGTCGTGGTCCGACCCCATTTGCATTTGGGCCGTTTACATAGATTGTATCATATTCAAAATCAAGGGTGAAATAATCCCGATCTATGTAAATCATACTTCCTTTATGCTGACCACAAAGACAGCTCAATTGATATTTTGAAGAGCCCCCTATTTTTGTTCATCCTTTTCTTTCGATGTATTTTGCTTTTTGCTTATATTTTCTATTACTTTCAAATTATTCAGATATTGTTTTTCTACCTCGCTCAAGGTTTTTTGCTGATACTTCTTATATTCTGCGAGGGACGACTACCCGGAAACGACATAAGCCCCATAAATTCTATTTCGGCATCAGCGCGAGCATA
>CAZJOB010000489.1:0-2887 GCA_964547435.1 uncultured Desulfatiglans sp.
CTCTTTTATGCCGCATGATCTTTAGAGAGATTTGATTTACCAATAAATCGTAGGGGCAGGCTCGTGCCTGGCTCGACGTAGTTCCGGTTCACCAAAACGAAGGCGGCCGTCCGCCCGATAAATCGTAGGGGCGGGCCCGTGCCTGGCGCGACGTAGCCTTGGCGAAGGCGGCTGTCCGCCCAATAAATCGTAGGGGCAGACCTATGTGTCTGCCCGGTTTGTTAAGCACAAAGCCGGTTGCACCTGGAAACCAAAGAGGCCCCGGCGCTCTTCATTACATGACCGAAGGGCATTTGCGTTATGCCGAAAGAACAGCCTGTCAGGCGTGCAGAAGGTTATCATTTGACCGGATGACTGGTTGTTTATGGTAAAGGATTGACTCAGTGCGCTGCACGCCCTTGCACCGAGTTACATGTATTCAGGTCTCACCGAAACGAGTTCGGTCATTCCAGAAGAACCCCGGACCCTCTTTTATGCCGCATGATCTTTAGAGAGATTTGATTTACCAATAAATCGTAGGGTCGGGCCCGTGCCTGGCTCGACGTAGTTCCGGTTCACCAAAACGAAGGCGACCGTCCGCCCGATAAATCGTAGGGGCGGGCCTTTGCTTGGCGCGACGTAGCCTTGGCGAAGGCGGCCGTCTGCCCAATAAATCGTAGGGGCAGACCTATGTGTCCGCCCGGTTTGTCAGGCACGAAGCCGGTTGCACCTGGAAACCAAAGGGGCCCCGGCGTTCTTCATTACATGACCGAAGGGCATTTGCGTTATGCAGAATGTAGAAGGTCGGGTTAAGCGAAGCAACCCGACATTATTCTATTTCAGACCAGCCGCCTTTTAAGGTTTTGCCTGCGCATCCGCGTAACTCAGCCCGTATCCGAACGCAAAGAGCGGATCATATTCCTCTTTCGGCATGTTTATGTTCAGCGGAAGCTGATCCATGGACCTCGGCCATGAAAATGACAGCCTGCCTGTTGGATTGTAATCCCCGAAAAGCACATCTGATATTCCCTGGCCCTCTGTGCCGGGCAGGAATGAAGCCAAAAGCGCGTCGGTCTGCGGCAAAATGTCATTTACGATCATTGGACGGCCTGATATGATAAGTGTCACAACAGGAATTCCGGCGCTTTTAAGGGTATTCACGGTGGCAACATCCTGCGGGTCCAGCGACAGGTCGGCCCGGTCGCCAACTCCTTCGGCGTAAGGCAGTTCACCGATCACTGCGATGGCAATATCCGCCCCTTCAGCGCCTGTGCCATCCATGGAAAAAGTAACCTCAGTGTCTTTTGATACCGCGGCCCTGACAGCCTCCACCACTGTAGTTCCTCCGGGAGTCACATCATTGGTCTTCCCCTGCCATAAGATAGTCCATCCTCCGCACTGGTTTCCTATGTTGTCCGCGCTTTTTCCCGCCACATGAATCCTCGCAACCTGTTTTGGCAGAGGCAGAATCAGGTTATCATTTTTGAGCAGCACAACCGATTTGCGAACCGCCTCACGCGCCAGGGCGCGATGTTCCTTTGATCCGAAGTCCTTATGCAGCGTCCTGTCCGCCTTCTGTGACCTGTTCTTATCCATAAGCCCCATGACGAACTTGACACGCAGGATGCGCGTGACCGCGTCATCGATCCGGGACATGGGAACACTGCCCTCATCAACAAGTTCCTTGAGAAGGCTGAAAAACTCCCGGTATTCGGTCGGTACCATTGCCATATCCATGCCCGCGTTTATGGAGATCATTATTGACTTTTTCTTATCTTTGGGATCAATCTGATATATCGCATTGTAATCTGAGATGATGAATCCCTGAAATCCCAGTTCCTCTTTCAGTATCTCGGTCAAAAGCCGCCTGCTGGCAGAGCATCTTACACCGTTCCATGTGCTGTAAGAAGGCATAACAGTACCGACGCCCGCCTCGATCGCCGCAATGTATCCCGGAAGATGTATTCGCCTCAAAGTGGCCTCATCCATTTTTGTGTCCCCCTGGTCCAGCCACATATGAGCCGAAGGCCCGAACGAAAACCCCGGCCTTGGTTCGGTTGTAGCCATGGTTCCGCCATCCCCGACATAGTGTTTGGCGCATGCCACGACTGACAGAGGATTCGTCAGATCATTCCCCTGAAGGCCCAGAACCGAGGCTTTGCCGAGAACCCTGACCACCTCGGGATCTTCGGAAAACCCCTCATAAGTGCGGCCCCACCGGATATCCTGAGGCACTGCCACACAGGGGGCAAATGTCCACTGGGTTCCCGTGGCGCGCATCTCCTTTGCCGTGATTCGTCCGATCTTTTCCACCAGTTCCGCATCCCCTGTGCACCCGAGAGCGATATTATGCGGAAATATCACGGCTCCCAGCACATTGCTATGACCGTGAACCGCGTCTATTCCATAAAGCACAGGGATTCCAAGCCTGGACTTCATGGCCTCTTCCTGCACCCTGTCATAGAGATTGGTCCATTCCTCCAGGCTGTTTCCTTTGGCAGGGTCCGAATCTCCGCCGCTGAGCACAGAACCGATAAAATACTTCTGCATGTCTCCGGGATTGCCCAGAACCTTATCCTGTTCAGGCTGAATCATCTGCCCTATCTTTTCCTCAAGGGTCATTTGCTTCATCAGTTTTTTCACCTGAGGATCATAAGACGCAAACCCCCCTTTGGTGTCAGAAGATGAACAGGATAAAAGTGATACAGAGATCAGTAATAAAAAGACAATCGTTACAGCAACGCGGACCTTTTTCATGGTGTTACTCCTCTATGTATGGATTGTTCGTAAATTTCGGTGCATTTTACACAACGCGTTGATTTTTTACAAGATTTTAAATGGCTATGCCCAAATTTCTCAAAAGGCATAACTCGTTAATTTCGCAGTATTATTGTATGAATACAAATTT
>CAZJOB010000490.1:0-2881 GCA_964547435.1 uncultured Desulfatiglans sp.
AGAACAAACAATAAAATCCACATTTTCATATTTTTCTGTAAAATCATTATAAAGCCTCCTTTCGTTATTAGTAAAAATCTTATTCAAAGATAAGCTTTAAGCGGAATATTTGTGTATTCTACCTCACCTTAAATTCCTTCAATCTGGTACATTCAACAAGACGATCCAGCGTTTTCAGTGTAAACACCTTTCCCCTTGTTGCGAGAATCATCTTTTTCATGTCCTCCCTGCGAACCCCGAATCCTCTGCCTCCGATACATGCTATAACCTCATATTTTGGTTTATCATGCGGACGACCGGAAAGGCTCAATTCCCCGAGATGTTGAATTCGTGTTACCTTATCACGTGCAGTGCCGTCATCTTCTGTGATTTTTGCCTCTATAATAACCTGCGGATTGAATTCGCTTGGAATGATAAAATCAGGCGTTTGATCAAAACCTTCAATTTTTTCAGCGCGCTTAGTTTTTCTAAAGCTTATGCCTGCCTGAGTCAGAACTTCTTCGATGGCAGATTCGAGACTGTCCCCGATGAGTTCACTTACAGAATCCCTGTGTCCGGCAAAAGGCCTGCCAATAAACCTTTCATACAGTAGCATGGCGTAAGGGACCCCCATTCCTGCAAGATTTCGCATACCTTCAAGGCCACGCCTGGTATCTGCCTTATCCAGTCGATGCAATTGGTCAGCATCTACTGCCGGCATACCATCGGACAGTAATTGACATGCTGTTTGTATCAGGGCCTTAAGTCGTTCTTCTGTGACTCCATTAACGTTTAGTTCTGTCTCCGGAGACATTCGTACTTTTCTGTCCAGAGATCGAACAAATCCCTGAGTTACTGTAACACCTGTTCTTTGGGTAGTGACATAACCCCATTCAGGGGGCGTAAAGCCTAACATTGAACGTAAAACAATAATAGTAATAGGCTCGGAGATTATAACAGGAATTATTGCATCAGAATCAAGTCTGACGAATCCTCCGGTCGCAGCCTTCAGTGCCTCATATCCACGCTCGAAAACGGGATACTCAACAAAACCCGCTCCTTTTGGCATAACAAGAAACTCTGATTCCAGGCATGAAAACAATGCATCTACATAAGGTTCAGGATTTTGGAAAATAATCTCCATGGATACTTCAAAAGGGAATGTCGGCATCATTATATCCATATCTAGCAGCACTTTCATGTACAGCGGCCAATAAGGGCAACTCGCCCTCTATCTCTGGCCGAAAGCCCTCAATGTGTCTTTCGGATAATTCCTGATTGTTGAAATGATTAAGCCAATCTTTCACTTTTTTAATTCTTTTCATTGTTGGTTCCGATTTGTCCCATTTATTGCGAAGTGACCAGATTGCCAGGCGAACCATATGCCCATAGGTTATACACCTGATATCGCCAGGGGTCGGCTGTATATTTCCAGCCCTGAGCAAAGCTAAGTCATCCTCAACAATTTGGGCAATTTTATCCGGCGATTCCGCCAGCCATTTCCTTTGCATGGTTCCTGTCTGTCGGCAGACAAATACCGTATCGATAATGGATGAACCTGTGCCGTTTATATGAATAGATGCGCCCATTTCAGCAGGGCACGGAAGTGATGCTGAACAGGTTAAGCCTGCATCGAGGATTGCCACTGCTACCGGGAAATAAGCTTCCAGGTTATTATGATGGTAGGTGAAAGCCATTGGAGATCCCGGCTTCAGGGCCTTTGTCATACGCTGAAAGACAGATGATAATCCCTCTGTAAAATGATCCAGACCACGGCCCATATCCGCATTGCCGGTCAACTCACCCGGAGTTCGGGTGGAATCCGCTTTAAATTCCGGTAAATCCCGGCCAACAATCTTTCTAAGCCATACATAACAGAAATCCATAAGCTCCGCGTATTGGACATTTCCAAAATAGGGCGGATCTGTTAAAACGGCATCCAATGTGGAATCGGGAAGACTGGATGATGCGGCATCCTGGCATGAAAGATTGACTATGCGTGTTGAAGCAGATTTTTCGTCATTAAGATTGTCTCCTATCCTTTCTCCATGAATAGGAACAACCTTTTTAAAACGGCCATTATGTCTGATTTCAAAGGGATGTGCACAATATGACATCGCCTTCCTGTATTTTTCTATAATATTTGCCCAGCCCCCGCTTCCTACACACATAAAGCGTCCAGGCTCCATAATGCCCAGAAAATTTGACTCGCACTGAATAAGTCCAACAGGAAAACCATGAACTGAAAAAATATCAAGGGATTTTAGCGCTCTTGTGTCATAGCGGCATAACATATTCTGATAACGAAGAAGATCTGACAAATTTGTCGCCAGCGCGTTTCTTATCCTCTCATTCGATATTTTTGAGATAATTGACGCAGATAGCTCCAGTCCGACAAGCTGCCTTTGATTAAACATCTCCCTGTAATGCCTGTAACCCCAACGATGAAGCCTGTTTGTTTCATCTCCGCTTGGAATTTTATCATTCGGGACAAATTCCTTCGCCATATTATTCCATCTTGTTTCCGCTTCAATGGTTTTCTCGATGTCCTCGGCATCCGGCTTTTTAAAAAACCGGCCTTTATGGGATAATTTGCATTTTTGACAATGGTATTCAATGGCAAAAAGACGATGTCCTGGCGGGCCTAATTTGGGGTCAGGAAAACGGTTATCAGTCCCGCATGAAGTGCACTTACACGTGCCTCTTTTTGCCGGGCCTTCAGAAGTTAACTCAGTGGAACAATAATTGCATTTACCGGGATTTTTTCTGTCATCTGTTTCTGTTAATTCGCCGCAAGAGGGACAGATAAAAACATTTTTTGGATGCCTTGAATCCGCTGCAAGAAGATACCCTGGAAACAGGTCAAGATCCTTTCCGCATTTCCGGCATTTTTTAACTTTTA
>CAZJOB010000491.1:0-2879 GCA_964547435.1 uncultured Desulfatiglans sp.
ACATAGGATGTGACAATAATATGACTGGCGCCTGCATCGAGATATTCAAGGGCATTATCAGGAGTTATTCCGCCGCCTGCGTGCAGCCCGCCCGGATACGCCCTTAACGCGGACAGGGAGGCCTCCCTGTTCCCGGGGCCGAGGGATATGACATGTCCTCCGCGAAGATTGTCCGCCCTGTACATGCGGGCGAAATCCGCAGGGGAACGCTCAGTCTCAAAATTGATCGTGGCGGAGCTTTCATTATTATCATTGAGTGATCCGCCCACAATCTGGACCACCCTGCCCCTGCGCAGATCTATACACGGTCTGAATCTCATATTTTTAAATTCCTTATTCTTTAACGATTTAACCTAATAAGCAGAATGAGTCAAACACCAAAATCCATCATCAAATTTTTCTATATTTACGATAATAGTGGATTTTGGAATATATCCGGCCCGATTTCAGGCTGCACATCAGCCTTGTGCCTTGAGCCCTGCGCCATTGGCCATTTTTTTTCATCAATTAAGCTTATCTATTCACCGGTGCAAAACCTTTTTGAAAAAAAATGCTTTTATATTATATTGACACATATTTTTTCATTTTCTATACTCCACCCGTTTTATGATTTTATAATTTATGTCTATCCATAAACAGGGAATTTTGGGTGGACACTATTTAAAATATTCAGCATTTTCTATCAGTTTAATTCCGGTAATATTTATTTTTTATCATTTCCAAAGGAGGAAAGAATGCGAATTCAATCGATTTTTTTGAGACCTGATGAAATGCCTCGCCAGTGGTACAATATCCTGGCGGACATCAAGATGAATCCACCCCTGGGACCGGATGGCAAGCCCATCAGCCCCGATGCCCTGGCGCCTGTGTTCCCCATGAACCTCATAGAGCAGGAGGTGAGCACTGAAAGGTGGATAGATATACCCGAAGAGGTCCTGAATATATACTCAATATGGAGACCTTCTCCGCTTGTCAGGGCTCTTGCCCTTGAAAAGGCGCTGGACACTCCGGCACATATATATTTTAAAAACGAGAGTGTAAGCCCTCCGGGAAGCCATAAGCCCAATACCGCTGTTCCTCAGGCATATTATAACAAGGTATTCGGAATAAAAAAGCTTACTACCGAGACCGGCGCGGGTCAATGGGGCAGTGCGCTTTCATTTGCGTGCAGCCAGCTTGGACTGGAGTGCAAGGTATTCATGGTAAGAGTAAGCTTTGATCAGAAACCCTACCGAAAGGCGATGATGCAGGCATGGGGCGGAAAATGCGTAGCCAGTCCCAGCACTGAGACCAATGCGGGAAGGGCAATTCTTGAAAAAACTCCGGACACTCCCGGCAGTCTCGGCATAGCCATCAGTGAGGCGGTTGAGGCGGCTGTAAGCGATAAAAGCGGGCAGACTCGCTATTCTCTGGGAAGTGTCCTGAACCACGTGATGCTTCACCAGACAGTTATAGGCCTTGAGGCAAAACTTCAGATGGAAAAGGCCGGAGAATATCCGGATATAATAATAGGCTGCGCCGGCGGCGGAAGCAATTTTGCGGGGATCTCCTTTCCCTATGTCTACGATAAAATACACGGTAAAGATATAGAAATATACCCTGTTGAACCCACAGCCTGCCCTACAATGACACGCGCGCCTTTTGTATATGATCACGGCGACACAGCACGTTACACGCCGCTTCTGCCCATGCACAGTCTCGGACACGCATTTGTCCCTCCCCCGGTTCACGCAGGCGGTCTGCGTTATCATGGAATGGCGCCTACCGTGAGTCAGCTCATAACAGAAGGGATACTGGAACCAAAGGCAGTTACACAACTCGATGCCTACAAGGCCGGAACCCTTTTCGCAAGGACCGTCGGCATTATTCCTGCCCCGGAAACAAACCACGCTATTGCACAGGTTGTTGAAGAGGCAAAAAAGGCAAAAGAGTCCGGAGAAGAAAAAGTCATACTATTCAATTTCAGCGGTCACGGGTTGCTTGATCTGGGAGCATATGAGAAGTTCTTTTCTGGCAAAATGGAGAATTTCGAGCTGTCTGACAATGAACTTAGTGCTGCGGAAGAGGTTTTCAAAGATTTCCCAAAACCTCAGCTAATTAAAAGTATCTAATTAACATTGATGAATATTTAAATGGAGATTAAATTATGAAATCGATCAAATTTATCCGGACAATTTGCGTTGTTTTTTTGATTTTTTTATTTCCTGCTTCCGGCATGGCCTATGATCTGCCTTCTGTCAATCTGGGATTCACCAGTTTTCTTGACGGGGCGCCTCCGGCAGGTAAGGGTCACTATTTCACCCAGTATTTGCAGTACTGGACCTCAGACGAATTCAAGAACGCTGCGGGCAATAACCTTTTTCCTCCCGCCGCGGGAGAAGACCTGGAGGCATTGATAAGCCTTACACAATATATTTATCAGTCGGATACAGAGATAATGCTGGGGGCCAAGTGGGGACTCGATGTTATTCTGCCTTCTGTCTTCCTTGATCTGAATTACAATATGGCCGGACCCTTTCCCGCGGACAACGGCACGGGTTTCGGCGACCTTTTGATAGGCCCTTACCTGCAATGGGATCCCATTATGGGACCAAACGGCCCCAGATTCATGCACAGGATTGAATTTCAGTGCATCTTTCCAACAGGGAAGTATGACATGAACAGAGAACTGAATCCCGGCAGCAATTTCTTTTCGTTCAATCCATACTGGGCGTGGACATTATTTGTAACCCCTAAATTAACTGTTTCAAGCAGGATACATTTTCTATGGAATGGTGAGAATGATGATCCCAACCGCAACTATGCCGCATCCGGTGTGACTAAAACCCAGGCAGGCCAGGCAGTCCATTTTAATCTTGCAGCCGCCTATGAGGTCGTGC
>CAZJOB010000492.1:0-2874 GCA_964547435.1 uncultured Desulfatiglans sp.
TTGCCGGGCTGAATATCCGCTAGCGCTTCACAGGCTGGATATCGCAATCCGCCAGGCCAGGGAATACGGGCTTTTGGGAAAAGATATTCTTGGAAGCGGTTTTGATTTTGACCTTGAGGTGTATCAGGGCGCGGGCGCCTTTGTGTGCGGTGAAGAAACCGCACTCATGCATTCAATTGAAGGAAAGCGCGGAATGCCCAGGCCAAGGCCTCCGTTTCCGGCACAGCAGGGTCTGTGGAAAAAGCCCAGCGTGCTTAATAATGTGGAAACCCTTGCCAATGTTCCCCAGATAATACTTAAAGGGGGAGACTGGTATTCTGAAATTGGCACCGAAGGGAGCAAGGGCACCAAGGTGTTTGCCCTGAGCGGAGCGGTCAACAACATCGGTCTGGTCGAGGTTCCCATGGGTACGAGTCTCAGGGAAATCATCTATGAAATCGGCGGCGGCATTCCCGATAACAAGGCATTCAAGGCCGTTCAACTGGGAGGCCCTTCCGGAGGTTGTATTCCCGCGCATCTTCTTGATACTGTCACGGATTATGAGGCGATTGCCAAGGTTGGCGCTATCATGGGATCGGGCGGAATGATAGTTATGGATGAAGATACATGCATGGTGGATATGGCCCGGTTCTTCATCGATTTCTGCCAGGAGGAGTCCTGCGGAAAATGCACCCCGTGCCGTGAAGGCACAAAAAGAATGCTGGAGATCCTGAACAAGATCACCCAGGGAAATGGCGAGCTCAAAGATCTGGATGAGCTGGAGGAGCTCTGCAATTATATCAAGGGAGCGGCGCTTTGCGGCCTTGGTCAGACAGCCCCCAATCCGGTGCTTTCAACCCTGAAATATTTCAGGGATGAATATGAAGATCACATAATCGAGAAACGCTGTAAGGCGGGCGTATGCGCTAATCTGGTAAAGGCCAGGTGCATCAATGCCTGCCCCGTGGGACAGGACGTTCCGGGGTATCTATCACTGATCGGCGAAGAACGCTACGAAGAGGCTATTTCCCTGATCTACAAGGACAACCCCCTTCCTGGTGTGTGCGGCAGGGTGTGCGCTCATCCATGCATGTCAGTCTGCCTGAGGGCCCAGACAGATGAGGCCCTGTCCATCCCCAAGATAAAACGCTTTGCCGCTGATATGGCCCTGAAAGAGGGCGTAACAATCAAGCTGATGGAAAAGGGGTCTCCTAAAGAACAAAAGGTTGCGATTATAGGAGGCGGTCCCGGAGGATTGGCCGCGGCCTTTCACCTGGCAATCATGGGTTATAAACCCACGATTTTTGAGGAGCTTCCCCACCTGGGCGGCATGCTCAGGTATGGCATTCCTTCCTATCGTCTTCCACGGAATATCATTGAGCAGGAGATCAATTTTATTCTCAGCCTGGGCGTCGAGGCCAAGACCGGCGTCAGGGTGGGCCGTGATATCTCAATGGAAGATCTTCAGGAACAGTATGATGCACTGTTTATAGCTGTCGGCGCTCATGTGAGTTCAGCCATTCGCATTCCCGGGGACGATCTTCCCGGAGTGGTGGGAGGAGCCGAATTCCTGCGGCAGGTAGAACTGGGCGAGGCCCCGGAGGTCGGGGACAAGGTAGCGGTTATCGGAGGCGGAAACGTGGCCATCGATGTGGCCAGAACATGCCGCAGAATGGGTGCCGATGTAACAATCGTTTACCGCAGGGAACGCAAGGATATGCCGGCTGATGAGGAAGAGATTGAAGATGCCGTTGATGAAGGCATCAGGCTCAAGGAGCTGGTGGCGCCAAAGGGCATTGAAAGAATAGACGGCAAGCTTGCCCTCACCCTGGATGAATGCGAACTCAAGGAATTTGACCAGAGTGGACGGCGCCGGCCTGTACCCAAGGACGGATGCGTGCTTGCAGAGGAATATGACACCATCTTTTCCGCTATAGGTCAGAAACCCGATCTTTCGTTTACATCGGCCCTGGAGGTGCAGTGGGGAACCATAAAGACCGACCGTTTTACCCTGGCTACAAATCAGCCCGGGGTCTTCGCGGGCGGTGACGCTGTGCTAGGACCGGCCTATGTAGTGGATGCGCTGTCACACGGAAAGAGGGCTGCCAGGGCTATTGACGCGTACCTTTCTCAGAAGAGGGGCGACAAGCCGTATGATGGAAAGGATCCGGAGATAAAGCTTACCATGGAGATTCCTCAGGAGATCATTAAACAGGCAAGGGCCGAGATGCCCAAGCTGGGTGTAAAGGAACGCCTTTCCAACTTTAAAGAGGTGGAACTGGGTCTTGACCTTGAAACAGCCAAAAAGGAATGCGCAAGGTGTCTGAGATGCGATGTAAAGCTGGAGGAATGATACAATCTTTTGTTATATCAATAGGTTATCTGATTTATAACCCCGGTTATACCAGCAGGTTAATTCCTGAAAACATTCTTGCTTTTGTCAGTAAAAAAGAGAATAAAAAACTTGACAAAGCACATTTTTCATGGCATTTTTCTGCAAACTCACACATATAACCACATACTATGTTTATTCGCCTGTCCTATAATAACAGGCATAAAAGTATAGCCTCACCAGGTTCATTATTAAGGGGAAGCTTTTTGCTGTAGTAGCAGAAAGCAGAATGATAAAATGATAACATTAGAAATGAATAGTAATTATTCTCAGGGAAGGACAAGATTTCTGTTTAAGGAACGAGTATTATTCAGCACAAAAATAAAGATAAAGATAACAATAACAATATATTAAGAAAAGGAGGGGATACCGTTTGCCCAAGTGGCTTTCTGTTCTGGTTTTTAGGAGGTTAAAGTTATAACCGCTGTCATTATAAATATGTATATTGGCAGCCTAATGTGTTATTTCCTATATTAAAAGGAGGAAAGGTATGAAATTGAAAA
>CAZJOB010000493.1:0-2867 GCA_964547435.1 uncultured Desulfatiglans sp.
GCATTCGCTGGTCGCACAAAATCAAATGGATGTTTTCCTTTTCGAGAAGAGAAAGGCCTTCGGCTGTACTATTTGCAAAAAACAGCCTGTATTCCTCTTTTCTGAGAAGACGTTTTAAGGCGTTAAGGATGCTGGTATCGTCATCCACGCATAATATTGAATGTCTCAAGTTTTCCATATTAGATTTTTCCTTCAGAATGGGGTGCAGCGAATTTTAAACAGTGTCTTTGTCAGGCGCATCTCCACCATAAAATCTCCGGGTTATCCGGTTAACACAAAAATAGACTCACTCAAAGGATTGGTCTTGTTGAAATTCTGCAATTTGACAATCATCTCTTCGGTTACCACAGTGTCATAGGGAAGCAGGAATCTGCCGCTGACCGTATAAAGAGACCTCGTGAGTTTCATCCCTTCTTTCAGTTCGTCAATATTCACTATGATTTCATTTTTAAGGTTTATCCCTTTTGATTTTATTACAGACAGAAATGCCTTTACAACATCCGGGTCAAAACAGGTGAAGGCCTTTTTTCTTAGTTGGGATATTGTTGCCTGCAGCAATATTTCATCCTCTTTAAGATGGTCCTGAGTAAATCCGGTTTCTTCTTGGTATTCTTTTATTAGCGTATCCTTGCCGACCCGCAGATTGATCGATCTGTCATAATAATCTGCCACTGAAATAATTCTTGAACCAACAGGTATCATCTCTTCACTCAACCTGTCAGGATATCCCGTTCCGTCAAATTTCTCATGATGCGACCTTATAAGAAGACCCACATGATCAAGATTTTTGATGAATCGTACTATATTCTGCCCTTCCTCAGGGTGCTTCATTATGAATTGTTCATCTTCTGACGATAATCTCTTTGCTTTGGGATTTAAAAGCCTTTCGGGAAGTCCCAGCTTGCCGATATCATGCAGCAGGGCGGCTATTTCAATGGGGGTTGTCTCTTCTTTAGGCAGATTGAGAACTCCTGCTACCTCACGGCTAAGTACCGCCACCCTTCTGCTATGACCGGCCAGTTCAGGGATGGTCATGTCGGCGAGAGAGGCGAATGCCCTTACTGTATTATACAGGTTTGCCTCTAGTTCTTTATTTTTTTTGATAATTACCCTTGACCTCTCCTCAACCCTTTTTTCAAGATCTTTGTTGAGTTCGGTCAGTTCCATGTTCTGCTTTTTTGTAAGGGCCTGCAGCCTCTTATTTTCAAGAATCAGTTCATATTGTTCAAGGGCCTGCCTCACATTAAGGATAAGATCATTGTCATCCCAGGGTTTGTTGATATACCTGTGGATCTGACCTTTATTAACAGCTTCTATTATGGCGTCCATATCCGAGTAGCCGGTCAGAAGAAAGCGGATCGATTCCGGGAAAAGGGCCTTTGCCTTTTCAAGAAATTCCGACCCGCTAATCCCCGGCATACGCTGGTCGGATATGATTAGTGAAGGACCTTTCTTAAGATTTTTTAATATCTCCAGGCCTTCATTCCCGTTTGAAGCCGTAAGGATATTAAAATTTTCCTTTCGAAAGAGCCTTTGAAGCGATTGAATAATCGGCGCCTCATCATCAACAAAAAGCAGGGTGTGTTTATATTTAAGTGCCATTGTCTATTTTTCCTGTTCAGTGTCCTTTTGACCGGATATTAAAGAAGGAATAATAATCCTGAAGGTTGTTCCCTCTCCGGGTTTGCTCCTGACATCTATTGTTCCGCTATGTTTTTTGATAATATTATATGCAACATTCAGACCAAGTCCGGTTCCTTTCCCGACCTCCTTTGTGGTAAAAAAGGGATCGAAGATCCGGGAGATGTTTTCTTCAGGGATCCCCGAGCCATTGTCTGTTATTGAAATTTCTACGTGATCCTCCAAAGCCTTTGTCGTTATTGTGATTTTCCCGTGTTTTTCAATGGCCTGGGCCGCGTTTACAAGAATGTTGCCAAACACCTGGTTGAGCTGCTGAGGATAGCACTCAATAAGCGGTAAATTTCCAAAATCCCTGATTACTTCGGCCCTGTACTTTAATTCATTCCAGACAACGTTAAGGGTCGATTCCAGGTTTTCGTTAATATTTGTATATTTCATTCTATCTTCACCAGGGTGGGCGAAGTTTTTAAGGTCGTTGACGATCTTTTTGATCCGTTCCGTGCCGCTCTGGGATTCCAGAATCAGATCATTTATATCATTAAGAATATATTCAATATCCAGTTTCTTTTCCATCTCTAGGATTCTGTTATGCTGTTCAACGCCCGGAAATGGGTTCTTTTCACTCCAACCAGCCCTGATATTGCTCAGGCAGCCTCTATATTCGTCAATCAGAAGACACATATCATGCTGATATTCACCAAGTGTCTTGAGATTGCTGCTTACGAACCCGGTCGGGTTATTTATTTCATGCGCCACCCCGGCCGCGAGTTGACCGACAGAGGCCATTTTTTCCGATTGAATGAGCTGGGCTTCATATTCCTCTCTGTCTCTTTGCGCCTTTTTCCGGTCGGATATATCTCTGGCAACAATAAGATGATATGGATTACTCCCCTGGTATATGGTTTTAATGCTGATTTCCAATGGAATCAGTGTCCCGTCCTTTCGTTTGTTGATTGTTTCAAAAAGCAGGGATTTTTTTTGTTTTAACTCCTCTATCATCTCCTTTTTTATGTCATTGTTCAGGCTGTCATCAAGATCTTTTGGCTCCATTCGCAGGAGTTCATCTCTTCCATACCCGTATATATCGCAGGCCTTTTGATTGACATAAATAAATTTGCCGCTGATCTGATCAAGCACGGAAATGGCATCGTTTGACTGATCAATAAGGTCTTTAAAGAATTTAAGGTTCTCTTCGTATTCCTTCCGCTCCGTAATATCGCGAATAA
>CAZJOB010000494.1:0-2867 GCA_964547435.1 uncultured Desulfatiglans sp.
AGGCAAAGGCCGTGGAGGATCTCGGATGCAAGGTCTGGCTCAACACTGAATGAGGCCATGAGATGTACGCAGTCCGGGCCGGACTGGAAAAATTCAATATTTCGCATAATTTTGAAATAAAAAGCATAATTCAGTATTACGCCCAATGGATTCGTGAAGGCAAGCTGAAGGTAAGTTCCGAATGGAACAGGGATCTTCATATAAAATTTACTGTTCAGGATCCATGCCAGTTGGTGCGTAAGTCATTCGGAGATCCAGTTGCAGAAGATCTCCGCTATGTAATAAGGTCTGTTGTCGGAGAGGAAAACTTCATAGATATGACCCCCAACAGGTCCAATAATTACTGCTGCGGCGGCGGAGGAGGATATCTGCAATCGGGATATGTTGACGCAAGGCATGAATACGGCAAGATAAAATTCAATCAGATAAAGGCCACGGGAGCGGATTACTGCATAGCTCCCTGTCATAACTGCCATTCCCAGATACATGACCTGAATGATCATTTTAAAGGCGGATACTATACTGTCCATCTCTGGACAATCATCTGCCTTTCACTGGGCTGTCTTGGGGAAAATGAAAGGGCCTACCTCGGCCCTGATCTGGCTGAAACGGGTTTGTAGCCTTTTTGTATCAGTATTTCTTTTTTCTGATTATATTGATAATCAAACCCAGACCGAGCAGGCTGGAGACCAGAAACCCGATAATCCCGAGCGCGGGAAAACCAAAGAGCAGGGGACCGATCCCGGTAGTGATCAACATAGATGAGCCTATCAATAAGGCAGCAATGATAATACTGAATGCAAGCCGGTTTGAAATGCTGTCAAGGGTGTGATTGAGACTCTCCAGATTTTCATGCCTGAACCTGATTCCCAGTTCATCACGTTCTATTTTATCCGCAATTTTAATGATTCTGCGTGGAAGTTCCTTCTGCATTGAAAATAATCTTGATAGGGATGAACGAATAGCCCGCCATAACATCTCCGTTTTATATCGTTTGGATGCGATTCTCCTTATATTATTCTCCGCTTCCGATATGACGTCCAGATCCGGATATATCTGCCGCGCCGTACCTTCCGCAGTAACCAGGGCCTTTATCATAATAACCAGGTCGGGAGGCATTTTTAAAAGATAACCGCGAAGCAGGTCAATGATGGACATAAGGATCTGACCAATGTTCAGATCCTTAATTGGTCCCGCGAAAAATGAATCGAGTATGTCCAGAAGATCCCTTTCAAGCGCCCTTTCATCTATATCTCTTTCGCTGTTTGTCATCCTTAGAAGAGCGAGCATCATTGAGTTGCTATCTTTTTCAACCAGAGACCTTATGAGGTCAATCAGCTCATAGCGGTCTCTTTCCGTCAAACGTCCGACCATCCCCCAGTCCACAAGACAAAGTCCTTTTTCCTGAGATATTAACAGGTTTCCAGGGTGCGGATCGGCATGAAAAAAGCCATCCTCAAGTATCTGTTTTATAGCGATATTCAACCCCTTTTTTGCCAGGGCGGAAGGGTCAGTGAGATGAGATATATTTATTTCCTTGAGTTTGGCTCCATCTATATATTCGGTAATCAGCACCTTTTCCGAACATAAATGCATGTAGACTTCAGGAATATAAACGTCGTCAGTTCCTGCGGAAAATTTACGGGCAATCTGTATATTTCTTGCTTCTCTTTTAAAATCTATTTCTCGCAGCAGGTTGCGCCTGGTCACTCTGACAAGATTCGGCAGATCATATATTTTCAGGTCGTTTGACCTTTCATGAAGCCTGTCTGCGAGTGCTTCCAGGATATCCAGATCTGTCTCGATCATCTGTCTTATGCCAGGACGCTGGATTTTTACCGCTACAGTGTAACCTTTCTCACGCAGGACACCCCTGTGGACCTGTGAAAGAGAGGCCGCTGCAACCGGTTGAGTGTCAAACATCAAAAACGTATCTTCAATGCTGCTGCCCGCGCTCTGTTCAAATACTGCCCTGATCTGTTCAGAATCAACGGGTTTTACCTCATCCTGAAGCTTGCTGAGTTCATGCACGAGCGGCCTGGGAAGCAGATCCGGTCTCAGGCTCATAATCTGCCCGATCTTGACAAAGGTTGGTCCCAGCTCTTCCAGTATAAGCCGGATTCTCTCGTATGTGCTGATTTGTTCATCAATCTTATGGAATTTTTTGATTAATTCCACGCCCGGAAAATCCAGTCTCTGGACCAGGTCATCAAACCCGTATTTTACCAGGGTTATGATAATCTCCTTAAAGCGGCCAAGTTTTGATATGGTCTTGAAATGCATTTTTTCTGTTAAATGTCCGATTCGGGCTGCTGCATTTCCGAAATAAGTCTTTCCAGTTCCGAGACCCTGTCTTTTAATTCTTCAAATTCGACCCTTCTGCAAAGATCCAGATTTTTTAATCCCTTTTTGATGGCGGCAGAAAAAGACTCCTCCAGTTCGGTCCACTCTTTCTCTCCGGTGGATAGAAGATCATCCATCACCTTCTGGGCGTCGTCTTTACTGATTTTGGCTTCGTCCACCATTTTATGCATAAGGTTTTCTATCTTGTCCTTGGTTAAAAAGATCGCTCCCAGACCGGATAAAAGGCCTTTTCTTATCTCTTCCAGCATATTTGCCTCCTTTTTTAATGTTTTTTCATCCTTAGATAGGCGTCAATAAACATGTCAATATCTCCGTCCAATACCCTCTCAAGGTTGCCCAACTCTTCATTGGTGCGGTGGTCCTTTACCATCCTGTAAGGATTGAACACATATGATCTTATCTGGCTGCCCCAAGCGATATCCATTTGTTCGCCTTGGATCTGGCTTAACTTCTCAGCCTGCTCTCTCTCTTTTTTCTCCAAAAGCTTTGCTTTAAGCATTTTC
>CAZJOB010000495.1:0-2859 GCA_964547435.1 uncultured Desulfatiglans sp.
CTGTTTCCCTTTGCAAATGAGGAGCCAACCCCTCCCTTTGTAAAGTGAAGGTCGTGAAGGGATTTTACCTTTTCATCAATCGAGCTTATATTCCGCATGGTGCGGGCACCACCTTCGTTAAATCCCCCTGCCCCCTTTACCAAAGGGGGAAAGTGGGGCACTTTACCAAAGGGTTTCCTTCGTCCGGAACATTCGGCGTCGATGAGGGGAAAGTGGGGCACTTTATCAAAGGGGGAAAAGATAGTCCCTTCCAATGAAGTCGCCGACTTCGTTTCTCATAGGTTGCCGCGAAGCGGTATAAAAAGCTTTTTACGAGTTTATCAATTTTTTCATGTTTATATATTTTGGTTAAGTGGTGTCCATCAAAAAACATAATGTTTTTGATGGATGATGTCAGCATTCAGCTTAAGGCCGTGACCCATTATAATACGACCGATAACAGGCGTTTTGAGACCTTAACGCGCCATTTTCAGGATCAAAACATCGCTCGTGCAGCATTAACCACGAAATACGCAAAAAACAAGAACATTTACTGCTCACTTCGAAACATGCCTCAGAATGCTGAGGTTCCGCCATATATTGAGGCGAAAAGAACCATTTTATTTTTATCTTCTGAATCCCTTTTATGATCTAACTGCATGTTATCAAAGGATTAATCCTGTCTCATGATTCTCTTCCCGCATTTGGCAGGCTAATTGCTCTTATATTTGTAGTCATCCGAAAATATCCATTTGAGATTTATGCTATCAGCAAGCATAAAGCCTTCAATAAAATCAAGTGTAACAATTATTCATTCGACAGATGATCGCTGACTATAGAAACCTCCATCTACAAATCTCCGATTTATAGATGGACACCGGTTACAATGAGACAACCATTTAAACAAGCATAAAAAGGAGGACAAGATGAGACACTTACTTAATTTAAAAAATATGATGCTCGCCATGGTCGTCGTGGCTATCGCAATCGTTGCAGGGTGCGCAAGCAACCTACAGCCGTTTCGCACCGAGGCTTCTACCTCAGGGATTCGCGCCGCTGAAGAGGTTGGGGCGGCCAAGGTGCCGCAGGCTTCGCTTCATTTACAACTGGCCAGGGAAGAATTGGAGCTTGCAAGGGGACTGGCCGCGAAAGGCGAAAAGAAAGAGGCCGCATCGATGCTTCTGAGAGCGGAAGCAGACAGTGAACTGGCGGTTGCACTCTCCCGCGGGGATGCAGAGAAATCAGAGGCCCTGGCTGCAGTTGAGCGTGTGCGCCAACTTCAGAAAGATAACTTATAACCTTATCATGACCCCAAAAGGAGGATTTCATGAAAAAAATACAATTATTGATTATAGTAGCTTTTATAGCATTCTACACCGGCTGCACAACCATGGCGCCGAATGAACTAGTTAATGCCCGCTCGGCCTACAAGCTTGCGAGCCAGGGTCCGGCGGCACAGCTCGCGCCAGCGGATTTACACAAGGCTCAACAGGCGCTGGATATGGCGGAACAGTCATTTAAAAATGACTCTGACTTGTACAAAACGAAAGATCTTGCCTACGTCGCCCAGCGCAAGGCTGAACTGGCTGAAGCACTTGGCACTATGGCTGCCGATAAGGCAATTAAGGAAAAAGCAGAAATCGATTTCCAGAAGCAGCAAGGTGAGATCGTGAGACAGGGAAAGCAGGACTTGATAGACTCTGAGCAGCGTACTGCCGACGCACAGACTGAACTCGACAAGCGCGCCGCGGTCAAAGAAGTCCGGGACAAGGCTGCCGCTGATTTACAGGTGCAACAAACCGAGACCGCAAACAAGGCGAAGCAGGACTTGATAGACTCTGAGAAGCGTACTGCCGACGCGTTAGCTGAATTAGCAACGCTTGCCGCCGTCAGGGAAGAGGAGCGCGGACTGGTCATAACGCTATCCGGGGGCGTTCTCTTTCGATTCGACGATTCTAACTTGTTATCATCCGCGGAGGTGAAGCTTGATCAGGTGGCCGCTGCGTTGCTTGCCGTCAAGGCTCGCAATATCATCATTGAGGGACACACTGATTCCCAGGGCTCCGATTCATATAACCAGGGTCTATCGCAACGTCGTGCCAACACGGTTCGCGATTACCTGGTGCAGAAAGGATACCCGGCAGATCACATCCAGTCACGCGGAAAGGGCATGGGAAATCCGATTGCCGATAACGCTTCACCTGAGGGGCGTGCAAACAACCGACGCGTCGAAATTATAATCGAACGTATGCAGCTATCCAACAGATAGGCTGGAAAGGAGAACCACGAAAACCGGGTGTTATGGTTGAGAAATTTATAGATATTGACGTGCGATTTAGGTGAAGATCTGCAAGCTTCACCTAAATCTTTCAAGGTGAGCAGGAGACTCAGGGAGTGCTTGAAAAAGGGGCATACTTAATTCACGATTCCTGAGCAATAAATGCCCTTTTTCTCCTCCGGAAAACATTGCTGACTTCCGCAATAAAAAGGCCGGTCGCGGTTATCCAGTCGGCCTCCTTAAGATAATGTTCAAAGAGCTTACCGGATTTTCTTCGAAGAACAACTTCAGAAGCAGCCCAGTGAATCGCCAGTTACTCAATTATTGCCTTATGTAATTCATCTTTGAAATCTTCTTTTTTCATTTGGTTACCAATTTTTTCACTTTTCTCTTTAAAACTTCTATTGTTGAGTAATTCTAAAATTTTCGGTTCGAGATTTTCTTTATTTATTTTGCTTATTTTAATACCTTTTGGTCCGACACCCAGATCCGAAATCATTATATCCCAGGCAAACTGGTCAACTATATGGGGAATTATCATTGATGAACAACCATATTTTATTGCTAAATGGGTTGTTCCGGAACCGCCGTGATGAATAACT
>CAZJOB010000496.1:0-2841 GCA_964547435.1 uncultured Desulfatiglans sp.
GCAAATTTCTCAATTAAAACAGGTCATTAATCCTTTGAGAAATTCGGATTGACCCTTAAAAATCTACGCCTGTATAAATTTACATACAACAGCTTTACTACAATCCTAAATAATGTTAGCATGCGTCTGATTTTTTAAGTAAATCCGGAAGTGTGCAAAATCCGAATGCAACCATAAATTTACCGGAGTCCCATTTCATGAATAATCGCGAAAGACCGGTTACAGTGCTGATACTGCTTTTGCTGATATCGGTCGTTGTACTGCAGACAGTCATCTACAGAAAGAATCAGTCCCTCAACCGGGAAGTAGAAAGGTTTATCGCGACACAGACCGAACAGGGGGCTAAAGACAGTGCCTTTTTTAAAAAAGGGGCAAATCCTTCGAAAAACGAGGGTGACTGGCTTGTCTGGGGTTTCTCCGCAGAGCCAAAAACCCTCAATCAGATCAATAATGACAGTGATATCTATTCCAGGTGGATTACCACACCCTATATTATGGAACCGCTCCTGAACTATGATTATGACACAATGGAACTCAGGCCTTATCTGGCGGAGAGTTACAATATCTCTGAAGACGGGCTTGAGGTGACCTTTATATTAAGGGAAGATATCTGTTTTTCCGACGGGGGGCCGATCACTGCAGACGATGTTATTTTCACATACGAAACCATAATGAACCCGGGAATAGATGCGGCCAGCATTGCCCAGCAGTATGCTGATGTTGAAAAGGTCATACGCGTTAATGACAGACAGGTCAAATTCATCATGAAAAGACCGTTTTTCAAGACACTGGACAACCTCTCCTTTGTTGATACCGGTATATACCCAAAGCATATTTATAACTTTGATGATCCTGCCCGGTTCAATGAACGCAATTCAAACCCCGTTGGCAGCGGTCCATATATCTTTGAAAAATGGGATGTAGGCCGTGAAATTGTCCTTAGAAGAAACGAAAACTACTGGGGACCAAAACCCAATTTTGACAGGGTGATATACAGGTTCATTACCAATACTGTGGCGTGCCTGCAGGCCCTTCAGTCAGGGCAGGTTGATATTATGATACCGGAACCGGAACAGTTCTTCGAACTGGAGCCCGACCCTGAATTCAATAAACGTTTCTATTGTCTCAGTTACTATGAACCGCGAGTCCCATTTTTCTTTATAGGCTGGAACATGGATGCCGCCTGCTTTTCAGACAGGCGCGTCAGACTGGCAATGACACATATAATCGACAGGGAGAAGATCATCGAACACCTGGTAAAAGGCGGAGGCAGGATTGTGTCCGGCCCCTTTTACTCAGATGGAGGGCAGAACAATCCTGATATTGAGCCATGGCCTTATGATCCTGAAAGGGCAAAGCAGATCCTTACTGAAGCCGGTTGGACAGACACTGATGGGGACGGCATTCGGGATAAAGAGGGAAAACCCCTGAGATTCAAATTCATGTACACCAGTTCCAGCAACTTTTATGGAAGGCTCGTAAAGCTGATAAAGGATGAGGCGGCAAGGATAGGAATAGATGTGGTGGCAGACCCCTACGAGTGGTCGGTATTACTTCCGAGACTGTCCGATCGCCGGTTTGATGCCACGGTTATGGGCTGGGGAGGTGATGTAATAGATGATCCTTATCAGCTTTTTCATTCATCCCAGATAGGAAATCGGGCATCCAATTATGTGGGTTTCAACAATCCTGAGGCAGACCGGCTTATGGAAGAGGCGCGTATGACACTTGATGAAACGAAAAGGAATGATCTCTTTCATAAAATACACTTGATTTTACACGAAGAACAGCCATATACATTCCTGTTTGAGAGACCTTACATGCGTCTTCTGGACAGGCGTTTTGAAAATGTCAAAATTCACAAGATGGGACTCAACTGGCTTGAATGGTATGTGCCTGAGGAATTGCAAAGGTATAAATAGATTTGAGGAGATATAAATGAATAGACGTTCCGGTCTTTTATCAGCAGCGCTTGTCCTGTTATTATTGATAATCATACTCTTTCAGATCCTTTCAATGATCCAGTCCGACAGACTCTATGAAAGGCTCAATAAAATCATTAGTTTAAATCAAAATGCAAATATTCAAAAATCATCAAAAGCTGACCGGGAAAATGTTTCCATAGAAAAATACCCTGGCGATGAAGGGGATTGGCTTGTCTGGAGTTTAAACAGCGAACCGTCGACATTAAATCCGGTAACATCTTCTGAAAGGGTAACTACATATATTGCCAGCGGTAATATTTTCGAGAGTCTTCTCGAATATGATGAGGACACATTTAAACACAGGCCCCTTCTAGCTGAGGAATTCTCCATATCAGAAGACGGACTTCAGATAGATTTTATTTTACGTGATGATATCTGTTTTTCAGATGGTGAACCCGTAACTGCAGACGATGTCATTTTCTCATATGAGACGATTGTCAATCCGGGTGTTGACGCGCTTCACTATGCGAATTATTTGCAGGATGTCGATCATGTTGAGAAAATAAATGACAGGCATGTCAGGTTTATAATGAAAAAAATCTATTTTAAATCCCTGGCTATTTGTGGAGGAATAGATATCCTCCCTGAACACATATATAAATTTAATGATCCGGATGTATTTAATAAAAGGATTTCAAACCCGTTGGGGAGCGGTCCCTATCTCTTTGAAAAATGGGATGTGGGTAAAGAGGTTATTCTGAAAAAAAATCCGAATTACTGGGGAAAAATCCCCAATGTTGATAAAATCGTTTTTAAATTTATAACCAATGAGGTAGCTGCTCTTCAGGCGCTTATGTCTAATAAAGGGTGTTAAAAAGTATTTTTCTTATCCCGCTTTCACCCTCCGAAAACCGGT
>CAZJOB010000497.1:0-2824 GCA_964547435.1 uncultured Desulfatiglans sp.
TAACATTTAACGGCAGTCCTTCGTGTACACTCTTACCAGGTGTTCTCTTGCTGAGCGACCCGGTGGATATGGAAGTGCCGCCTTTAACTGACCTGGCCGTATCGCTTTACTTTCCCGAAGAAACAGGCGCTCCTACTGAGCACAGGCTGGGGCTTAACACAACATATATATCCGCAGGAAATACAGCAGGATATGAAACAATGCCGGACCCTGAAAAGACCTTTGCGTATTTATGGCTCGCCGGTATCGATGTGTTTACAAAGGCAGACGCCTTTTCAATCGTTGCCCTTGGGGACTCCATCACCGACGGCTTTGCAACTGCACTGGATGAAAATAAGGCATGGCCTGCCTTACTTGCTAAACGCCTGAATGTCGCGCCTGGAGAAAGACAGATATCTGTCATAAACCAGGGCATTTCCGGTAACCAGGTGCTTCGTGACGGAGCTGGAACCAGCGCACTCGCTCGTTTCGACAGGGACGTATTGAGTATTGCAGGTGTTAAGTGGGTGATAATCCTTGAAGGCATAAATGACATTAATTTTCGCGGGTGGAATGACGGTCCTGATGGACTTACAAGTGAAGACCTGATTGCAGGCTATAGACAGATAATAGAACGTTGTCATACACATGGGATAAAGGTAATAGGGGCAACGCTTACCCCGGAAGAAGGAGTGCCAACCATGTCAGACCGGGGAGAACAGATAAGGCAGGATGTCAATCAATGGATTCGCACAGGAGGTTGCTTTGATGCCATTGTGGATTTTGATGAAGTGATTCGTGACCCGGCCAGACCCATTCGCATGCGGCCTGAATTTGATCCGGGCGATCATATCCATCCCAATGATGCGGGCAACCAGGCTATGGCTAATGCCTTTGATCTGAATCTTTTCAAATAGATAAAATATTATGACAAACCTATCAATTTCCGAGTTGCACTTCCAGCATCATGGAGCCATCGGGCCGCCCAGATGGGAGGCGCAGGTTTTACCGGATTCATCCCGAACCTTTTAGGGGGTACTGATATGTCCTCCTGCATATCTCTTGTAGGGCTGGGGGTATAAGCGAATTATGTATAAATGATATGACTTGACAGCATTTTGATGTCAAGTCATACTGACCCGGTCAAGCCTGATGGAGGGTCTAATGAAAACCCTAACAATAAGAAATGTCCCTGATGATCCGATTCCCGACGCAATTCTCTTTCAGTCATATTGCATAGCATGGTCCGAATTGGGTATATATGGCGGCATGGTTTCTCGTTCCCATGGTCTTCGTGGGAACATAGCCTTTGGACGCTCTGCGTCACATGATAACTCTTTATGCTTTTTTAATTATTAAGGGATTGTCCCTATTTACATAACCCCAATTCAAGACAGGAGGATTTACATGGCGACATTAGAAGAACTGGAAGCCAGGCTTCAAAGACTTCAGGACATCAAAGAGATTGAAAATCTGCAAAATATTTTTGGTTACTACTGTGACTATTTTGAGTTTGATAAGGTAGTGGACCTGTTTTCGGACAATGCCGAGTCAGTTGAAGTTGCTGACCACGGTGTATACAAGGGCAAGGAAGGTGTCCGGAAATTTTATATCGATCTTATTCAGGGGGGAAAGGATAAAAAACCCAGGTTCGGTCTTCTTTCAATTAATATGCAGATACAGGGGGTAGTAACTGTTAACCCTGACGGAAAAACAGCCAAAGGAAGATTTTATGGATTTATGGTAGAGGCAAAGCCTACACTTTCTCTTCATGAAGGAGATCTACGCGCCCTTTGGGGAAATGGTATCTATGAAAATGAATATGTAAAGGAAAATGGTAAATGGATGTTCAGGAAACTTCACTTTTTCCTTAACTTTAGAACTCCCTATGAAGACGGCTGGTTAAAAACTCCCGTAGTAGGGCATACCGGTCCTGACCCGGTTGTAAAACCCGATGCCCCTCCAACAATATGGTCTCCTTACCCGTCGGTTTATAAGTTCCAGCCGCACTTTAAACATCCGATAACAGGTGAGTGACAGGGAACTTATTAAATACAGGCTGTTAAAAAGAAAGGATGGCGTATTATGAATATTGAAGAACTTGAAAAACAGGTAACCCTCCTTGAGGATATTCAGGAGATAGAACATTTACAGAAGATATACGGCTATTATTTTGATACGCATAGCTGGGCCAAAATTATTGATCTCTTTTCCGAGAACACGGAGTCAGTTGAAGTAGCGGACCATGGCATCCTTTACGGTAAAAAGGGAGTGAAGAAACTCTACTGGGATATTATCGCAGGCGGCGGCAATAACAAATTTCCACCCTGGGTTGAATTTATTATTACACAAATAGGCGGAGTTGTAACCGTGAACCCGGACGGTAAAACAGCACAGGCAAGGTTTCAGACAATGCTTTGTGAATCCAAGCAATATGGAGCCTATCCGAGGCAGGAATGGCTTCACGGATACTATGCTAATAAATATGTGAAAGAGGATGGGAGATGGCTGTTTTCCAAACTTCACTGGAATAATACCTTCTGCTCTCCTTTTGATGCCGGCTGGCTTAAAACACCACTCATGGGCTGGATGCCTGTTCCTGACGTGGACGATCCACCAACCGCATTTCACCCATATCCTTCCGGTTACAGGGTTCCATATACTTTTCCTCACCCGATAACAGGGGAAAAGTAATAATAACTGAAGGGGATCTTTGCATGCAAAGGGGGCCCCTTCAGAAACATACAACGGCGTTTAATAATCAATCTCAAAAACCTGCTGAATCCTGAAGTCAGATATAACAACATGGCCTAAATTATCTTGACACACAACCTCGACTGCCTTT
>CAZJOB010000498.1:0-2819 GCA_964547435.1 uncultured Desulfatiglans sp.
TTGATGGTCTATTATATTGATCTAAAAAGGAAAGTCAAGGGATTACGAGTATGATTTTGTATCTCTTTTGGTATTATTTTGACTAATTCTTCTAATACTTAAGTACTATAAATTATCCATACTTTTTCCTGCCCGGCCTTGTTCTATCTTTTTCAGCAGTTCTTTTGCCGTATTCTCGCCGTTGAATCCCCTTTTCATGCCAAGGGCCAGCCTCAGGCTTTTTTCCGCCTCGCTGTATTGCTTCAGCCTGAATTGCGCCTGACCCAGATGAAAAGGTATATCAGGCAGGTGAGGATTAAGTTCATACGCGTTTTTTAGGATGTTTAACGCGCTTTCATCCTCACCCCTCAGATAATATATATAACCAAGGGTATCAAGAACAGATGCATTTTGAGGAACAATATTTCTCGCCCTGGTCGCGTACTCAAGGCCCTTATTCAGATTGCCTTCCAGATCAGCATATATATTTGCGGCATCGTTGAGTGAAATAGAATCATTGGGGTTTATATTCAGGGATTTTTCATACTCCTTTAAAGCTGTCTTCATATCTCCTTTGTAGCGATATATAAGGGCCATCTGCTGATGCGGTTCGTAGTTGTCAGGATCCAGTTCAGAGACCCTTTGAAACAATGCCATTGCATCATCGAGTCTCTGCTTCTGAAGATATATCTTTCCCAGGAGAAACCTTGTAAGGGCCTCTTTCTCATACTGCCTGCTGTGTTCCAGGAGCAGGTTCTCAGCCTTATCAAGATCCCTTTCTCTTATGTGGATATTTACCAGGTTCAAAAGCGGCGCCGGATTTGCCCTGTTCTCCTCATATGAAAGCTTAAATTGTTCCTTGGCCAATTCCGGTTTATTATCCGCCAGATAGGCCACACCCAAAAGATTCCTGAAAGGCGCCTTAAACCTGTTCTCATCAACAGCCTTCTGCGCCCCCTTTATTACACTCGCGTAGTCCTTTTTCTTGAGATATTCCTCAAGACTTGTGTGCTCTGTCTGTATTGCCTCTGTCTCTTGTTTTACTGCTTCCGCGCGGGCGATCCTGACGTTCTCAACCTCGTTTTTGATACCGGCCATCAACTTCCTGTCTTCATCACTGATCCCGCCTGTTTTCTCTCCTGCCCGCAGGGCCGCCAGACTCTCTTCTGTCCTCCCCAGAGCAGCCAGGGCAAGCGCCTTCAGTCTCAGACCCCTGATGCCGGATTTCTCTGCTGCCTCCAGAAGATTGACCTGTTCCAGGCTCTCATTGTATTTGCCGGTCCTGAAATAGGCAAAAGCCAGATTGTACAGATAGTCTTCATTTTTCTGCCATTTCTCTGATAATCCTGAAAACAGATTGACGGCCTCCTGAAACCTCTCCTCTCCGCAATACGCCGTTGCAAGCAGATAGGCAGCCTCTTCATTCCCTGAGTTCTTTTCAAGGATGTCTTCAAGCAGTGTAAGGGCCTTTTCTGTTTCGCCCTGCCCCATATACACCTGAGCGATAATAAGGGCCGGCGCAGTAAAATCCTTATTCAGCGACCTTGTCGCGTTGAGTTCCCACAGGCCTTCCTCCAGATCGCCCTTTTCAAGATACAATCTCGCGAGACCAAAGTGCGCCTGCCACAGGCCGTAATCTATCTTTATGGCCTTTTCATAACTTTCCATGGCCTTTTCGGATATTCCCTGAGCAACGTAAAGATCACCCTGCAGGATATGTATTTTTGCCTCGCCGGGATTTATTTTGATAGCCTCAGTTAAAATGGCATGAGAATCATTCACCCTGCCCTCAAGGACCAGGGCCTTTGCCCTGATTATCCTTCCATCCGCTGGTCTCTCTTCCCACACCAGTTCTGCCAGATTGTTCAACCCAATGGCATCTCTTTTGGCCTCCAGCATATCAGCCAAAACCCTGACTGAATCTTCATAATTCGGATCTATTCGAATAAGCCTCTGAAGCGATGCCTCTGCCTTGTCCATCTCCCCCATCTCTTTGTAGAGGAATGCAAGAAAATAGTGCCCCCGCGCGTAATCCGGCCGAATCTTCAGGGCATTTGACATATCAATAATGGCCTGCTCATATCTCTTTTCCTCCACCAGATCGGCGCATCCCTCTATTAACCGGTTAAAACGCCTTTCAGGGTCCACTCTGAGATAAATCGCCACCCCTCCAGTGATCAGGAGGAGAATGGCAAGCACCTTGATCAAAAATCTTTTTTTGTTCAGATTCAGATACCAGAAAGAGAGGCTCTCCTTCAGTCCTTCCATTTTCAACATCAGAAAAAACACAGGTTTGCTTAACCCGATTTTTCTCCGATACCTGTAGAGGAAAATAAAATACAGCACTATAAGGAGGAAAAATATATATTCTATTATGTTATTCTGCCATTCCATAGGCATGCTATATCAATAACCATGGATTATTTCTATTATAAAATATAAATAAGCTGTAAAAGTCGAAAATAGCATTGTTTCGTCACCCCGGCGAATAGAGACTGCCCCGGCATGACTGAAGCCGGGGGGCCAGTGTTTTTATAACTTGCTTAAATAACTGGATTCCGGCTTTCGCCGGAATGACGTATATCGGGTTTCAAGGTTTCTTTTGACAAAATTGTCTTTACATTCTAATAAAGAAGAAATTGAACTCGTAAAAAGCTGTTTTATGCTGCTTCGCGGCAATCTATTAGAATCCAAGTTGCTTAAGACTTCCTTGGAAGTCCAAAAGACGTCATTCCGGCAAAAAGAGACTGCCCCGGCATGACTAAAGCCGGGGGAATCCATAACTAGGAGGCTGTCCGAGAATACATTTTTGTACCATTTTAGTCATTCCCGCGCAGGCG